>JALWZI010000149.1 GCA_027002755.1 Campylobacteraceae bacterium
GGATCGGATCGCCCCGTCAATCCCGAGTATGACCGGGCCTACCTCTTGGCGGCTCTTGAGGCGGTGGACTATGTGACGATCTTCGGTGAAGATACCCCCTACGAGCTGATCAGGATCGTCGAGCCAGACATCCTGGTCAAGGGGGGAGACTATGCGGGCAAAGAGGTTGTCGGCAGCGACATCGCCAAAGAGGTACGCCTGGTTGATTTCGTCGAAGGGCGGAGCACCACGGCGACGATAGAAAAGATGCGAAAGGAGCGGAAATGAAAGCCCTGATCTACAAATCCCTGGCGGCCCATCGGGAGGTGCTGGACAAGGTGGAGACCGAGATGCAGGGAGCTATCGAAGCTGCGGGACGGCTGATGCTCCAGACGCTGCAAAACGGGAACAAGGTTCTGCTCTGCGGCAACGGAGGCAGCGCGGCCGATGCCCAGCATATCGCCGCGGAGCTGACGGGCCGCTTCCTCAAAGAGCGGCGGGGACTGCCAGCGATCGCCCTGACCACCGACACCTCCGCCCTGACAGCCATCGGCAACGACTACGGCTTCGATCGGATCTTCGAGCGGCAGGTGGAGGCCCTGGCGGTGGAGGGGGATCTGCTTGTCGGCATCTCCACCAGCGGCAACAGCACCAATGTGATTCGGGCTCTGGAGCGGGCCAATGCCCTGGGCTGCCTGACCCTGGGGCTCAGCGGCCGGGACGGGGGCGCGATGAACGATCTGTGCGATCTGAACCTGGTGGTCCCGGCTCAGGAGACAGCCCGGATCCAGGAGATGCATATCCTCATCGGCCATCTGCTCTGTGCGATGGTGGATGAGGGGTTTTGAGGATGGAGAATTGAGGATTGAGAATGGAGAATTCTGGTTTGCGTTGCTTTGCAACGCTTCTATTTAACCCAAAATTTGCATTAGACTTCACGTCATCTGTACCGAATCATCGGTGACATGGGCGATCCGCCCAAAGCCTCGACGCACCTTACAGGTGCGCCTACGTTTTGGCCGAACACCCCTGCCGACCGAGCATCGGCACATCTGTCGCAAACTCTACTGCAAAATTTGGGTTTAAGTGAGATGTTTTGTAGCGTAGGATTGCTATCCTTATCCTTCTTCACAGTATCCTTTTAACTGCCTCCAGTACCTCTTCCGCTTCGATTCCTTTCATACACTCGTGATGCTTCAGCGGGCAGCTGCGCTTCATGCAGGGGGCGCACTCCAGGTCGTGGCGGACGATAAGGTTTTTGGGATTCTGCCACTGGGAGGTCTCGAGCCATTTGGTCGGTCCGAAGATGGCTACCGTGGGGACCCGGTAGGCGGCGGCGACATGCATCGGCCCGCTGTCGCCGGTGAGGAAGAGGTCGAGGCCAGCGATGGCGGAGCAGAGTTCGGGGATCGTTGTTTTGCCCGCCAGATTGTTCACGTTTCCGACATTCTGTTCCCGTAACAGCTTCTCGATATCCCCGGCGATATCGGTCTCGTTCGGGCCGCCGAAGATTACGATGTCGTAGCGGTCGGCCAGGGCGGCGGCGACTTCGGCGAACTTTTCGGGATACCAGCGTTTGGCACTGCCG
>JALWZI010000150.1 GCA_027002755.1 Campylobacteraceae bacterium
GAGAGCCAATATCTTGGAGGTGCGATCGATTCCGACAAAGCCAAAGAGATGCTTCAGAATCTCTAAACGTTCATCCCTCTTCCCTGTTTTTGATCTTTTCCAGCCACTCGGCAAGTCTCTTTTCATAACCGATCGAACCGCCGGTGTAGAAACTCCGGGGCTCCGGCAGATACTCCTGTGCAACCCAGCCGCCGTAGCTATGGGGATAGCGGTAGCTTTTGCTGTGGGTTTTGATATGCTCCGGTACCGGCAGCAGATCCCCTTCCCGTATCGCTTTCTGGGCCCGATTGATCGCTTCGTAGGCATGATTGGATTTGGGGGAGGAGGCGAGATAGATCACCAGCTGGGACAGAGGGATGCGGGCTTCGGGATAGCCGATATGCTCCACGATGGTGAGGGTAGAGGCAGCCAGATTCAAGGCATGGGGGTTGGCATTGCCGATATCTTCGGCAGCCAGGATCGCCAGGCGTCGGGCGAGAAACTCGGGCGGTTCGCCTCCTTCGATGAGCCGCGCCAGCCAGTAGAGCCCCGCATCCACATCGCTGCCCCGGATGCTCTTGATCATCGCCGACGTCAGATCGTAGTGGCTGTCGGCCTCGGCGGAGCCGGCCCGGATCGCCTGAGGGCGCAGAGAGCGCAGGGTCTCCAAGCGTACAGGGCGTTCTATCGCGGCAGCGCTCTCCAGGAGTCCCAGCATCGCCCGCAGATCCCCGCTGCTGGAATGGATGAGATAGTCGGCCGCTTCCGGTTCGATTTCGATCGCTTCCGCTTCGAGAACCCGCTCCAGCATCTGCCGCATCGCTGTCTCGTTGATCGCTTTGAGCTCGAAGAGATGGCTGCGGGAGCGGATGGCGGCAGTAAGGGCGTAGTAGGGGTTCTGGGTGGAGGCACCGACGATCAGGGCCCGTTGCTCCTCCATATAGGGCAGCAGCACCTCCTGCTGGGTCTTGCTGAGGCGGTGGACCTCGTCGATGAAGACCAGCGGCTTCTGCAGGGCGTTGGCGTAGTCCCGGAAGAGCTTGCGCAATTCGTCGATCTTGAGGGTCGTGGCGTTGAACTCATGAAAGGGGCGTCCCAGTTTGGTCGCCAGGATCCTGGCCAGCGTCGTCTTGCCGCAGCCGGGAGGACCAAAAAGCAGCGAGTGAGGCAGGGCCTCAGCCTCCACCAGCTTTCGAAAGGGCGCGTCGGGTGCGAGCAGATGCTCCTGCCCTACCATCTCGTCAAGGGTTTTCGGACGATATTTCAGAGCGAGCGAGAGCAAAATGTCCCCTTGAGAGCTTTCGGAGGGTGTGCCGAATGTTGAATGTGTGAGTGGGAGAAGAGGTGAAGAGTAGCTCTCTTGGCACTTGACACATAGTACATAGCACGTTCCCCCCAATGACCAATGACTAATGACCAGTGACTAAGTTCACTGAATCACCTGCACGATATATTCCCGATTCTCCCGTGGTCCGTCGAACTCGCAGAAAAAGATCGCCTGCCACTCTCCCAGATAGAGTTGCCCATCTTTGACCGGGACGACGATACGGGGGCCGCAGAGGGTCGATTTGATATGGGC
>JALWZI010000151.1 GCA_027002755.1 Campylobacteraceae bacterium
CGTCATTGGTTATTAGTTATTGGTCATTGGAAAGCGCCTTTGGCGAGGCGATTGAGATCCGCTTTTCGGATCGGCATTGAGGCAGTGGAGATTTGGGGGAATTTTCGTCGTTTGTCGTTTGAAAAAAAAGCGTTGCAGAGCAACACCAACCAAAATTCCTAATTCCTAATTCCTAATTCCTCATTCGAAGGCTCTGCCTTCGTCGCCTTCAGCGCTTCGGCGATGAGCTCCACCGGATTTTTGAAAACCACATCCACTTCGGCTTGGTGGAGGGAGTTGGAGATCTGCATCCGGCAGGCGCTGCACTCGGCACTGACGATCTGGGCGCCGGTCTCATCGATCATGGCGGCTTTGGGTTTGCCGGCGGCTTCGGCCAGGTGATATTTCTCCGTCTGCATGGTCACGCCGCCGAAGCCGCAGCAGCGGTTGGGATCGCTCATCTCTTTGATCTCGTAGTTCTGGCTCAGGAGTGAGCGGGGTTGCTGCCAGATCCCCTGGACCTTTCGGGCGTGGCAGGCGTCGTGGTAGGTCACACTCTGGGGCATGGTGATCCCTTTGGCGGCCAGGCGCTCCTTGAGATCGGTCTGCTCCTCCAGCCATTCGGTGGCCATGAAGATCTTTTCGTTGAGCTTGCGGGCTCTCTCGGCCCAATCGTTCATGCCCCGGTTGCGGAAGAAGACCTCCCAGTCGTGCTTGATCATGGCCGAACAGGTGGCCTCGGGGATGATGATCGCCTCTACCTCGTCGATGAAGCTCTCGAAATATTCGATGTTCTGTTTACTGAGGGTCTCAACGGTATGGAAATCCCCTGTGAAATAGGCGGGAGCCGAGCAGCACTTTTGCTCCTTGGGGATAAAGGCGTCGATCCCCAGCTCTTCGAGAATCTCCATGAGGCTGTCGCCGATGCCGGTGTAGTTGTAGTTGGCTAGACAGCCGATGAAGATCGCTACCCGGCGTTTGCCGCCGTGGGAAACTTCCTGGGGGTACTTGTTGAGAAAGCTGGTCTTTCCCAGGCTGGGGAGCAGGCGGCCGCTTTTGATGATGGGGAGCTTGAAACGGGGGGTCATCCCTCCCTTTTCGGGAAGATCCTGGAAACCGCAGGTCCGGAAGGTATAGCCGAGCTTCATCATCAGGTCCATCAGCCAGCGGTGGCGCAGCAGCAGGAAAAAGGCCCGCTTGAACCAGGCGATACCGAACTCGTCGGCGATATCCCGGCGGACCTCTTCGATCACCATATCGGTGGGCAGGTCGTTGGGGCAGACATCGGTGCAGTTGGTACAGAGAAAACAGCTTTCGAAAATATCCTTGGCGTTTTTGTCCAGCTCCAACTCCCCCCGTTCATAGGCGCCCAGCAGATCGATGAATCCCCTGGGAGAGGTGACCTCGTCGGGATTGACCTGGTGGATGGTACAGACGGGGATGCATTTCCCGCATTTGATACAGGCGTCGCTGATCTCGGTGAAGTGAAATTTTCCGGAATTCTCCATTCTCAATTTTCCATTCTCAATTGGTTAAACTGTCTTGCTGAAGCTCTTTTTGTTGCCTTCGTACTTGTTCATGTAGGCGTCGAAGGGCATGGCGATGTTGCGGATCAGCAGGGTGCCGGTGGGAGCGACCTGGATCTTTTTATCCGAAATACTCAGGAGGCCGGCCTCTTCGAACTCCTTCAGTTTCTCCAGGGGCTCGGCGAAATAGTCGGCGAAGTCGATGCCGAACTCCGCTTCGACACGGGGGATGTCGACGCTGAAGTTGGCCATCAGCTCCATGATGACGCTTTTGCGGATCACGTCGTCGTCGCTCAGCTCCACACCCCGTTCGAAGGGGAGCCGTCCGGCGTCGATGGCGGCTTCGTACTCCTTCATATTTTTGGTATTCTGGGCGTAGTAGCGCTCTCCTTCACCGATACTGGTCAGGCCGATGCCGATGAGGTTGGCACCTCCCTTGGTGGTGTAGCCCTGGAAGTTCCGGTGGAGCTCTCCTTTGGCGATGGCACCGAAGAGTTCGTCCTCGGGCTTGGCGAAGTGGTCCATGCCGATCATCTCGTACCCCTCGTCGGTGAGGTAGTCGATGGTGTGCTGGAGGATCGCCAGTTTCACCTCGGGGGAGGGGATGGTGGTCTCGTCGAATTTCCGCATGGTCTTTTTGAGCCAGGGGACGTGGGCGTAGTTGAAGACCGCCAAGCGGTCGGGATCGAGACTTCGGGCCAGTTCCAGTGTCTTTTTGAAACTCTCCAGCGTCTGGTAGGGCAGGCCGTAGATCAGATCGGTATTGATACTGCCGATGCCGTAGCGGCGGGCCAGCTCCACGGCGGCTCTGGTCGTCTCGTAGGGTTGGTGGCGATGGATCTCCTCCTGGACCTTCGGATCGAAATCCTGCACCCCGAAGCTGATCCGATTGAAACCGTGGGATTTGAAAACCTTCATCTGCTCTTCGTTGAAGAACCTCGGATCGATCTCCACACTCACCTCGGCCTCTTCATTCCAGTTGGGGAAGGTCTTTTTGAGATAGTTCATGATCTCGTCGAGTTCGAAGGCTTTGTAGTAGGTGGGGGTTCCGCCGCCGAAGTGGAACTGGATCACCTCCCGGTCGGTATCGAGATGCCGGGCCAGCAGATCGATCTCCCGCTTCAGGTAGTCGACATATTCGCTGAGTTTCTCCTCTTTGGAGGTGAAGACGACGTTGCAGCCGCAGAAGTAGCAGGCGCTCCGGCAGAAGGGCAGGTGGACATAGAGCGACAGAGGCCCTTCGCCTTGTTCCAGGAAACTAAGATAGCGGTCGTAACTGAAAGCGTCGCTGAACTCCAGGGCCGTCGGATAGCTGGTATAGCGGGGACCGGGCCGGGAGTAGCGGCTGAATTTTTCCAGATCGATGGTTTGGTTCAAAAGGAAGCCTTTCGGAGAATTGAGAATTGGGAATTGAGAATTGAGAATTTCGGTAGGCGTTGCTTGGCGACGCTTTGATCAAAAATGGTGAGAGGGTGAGAGGGTGAGAGGGTGGGTAGTATAGATTTTATGATATCTTCCCACCTTCTCACCAGCGCGAAGCGCGATCTCACCTTCTGACTTCTGTTCAAGCGACGAATTTGCTCCAACATCTCACTCCTCGTTTCGGTGCTCATCGAGCCAGACCATGATGCCCTTCTGGGCGTGGAGGCGGTTTTCGGCTTCGGTGAAGATCTCCTCGGCGTGCGCTTCGAAGACCTCTTCGCTCACTTCGTAGCCCCGGTAGGCGGGAAGGCAGTGGAGGAAGATGGCGTCAGGTTTGGCATGGCTCATGAGCTTTTTGTCCACCATGAAGCCGGCAAAATCCCGGATGCGCTTCTCCTTCTCCTCCTCCTGGCCCATACTGACCCAGGTGTCGGTGGTGACCACGTCGGCATTCTGTACCGCGCCGACAGGATCGTAGCCCAGGATCAGCTTGCCGCCGTATTTTTCGGCGAGGTGTTCCGCTTCCAGGACCACGGCGGGATCGCACTCGTAGCCTTTGGGAGTGGCAAGCCGGAGTTCGAAGCCCATGATCGCCGCCAGGTAGAGCCAGGAGTGAGCCATGTTGTTGCCGTCGCCGACGTAGGCGACCACCGGATCGCTCTTGCCGAACTCCAGCATCGTCAGGTAGTCGGTCATGAGCTGGACCGGATGGAAGCTGTCGGTCAGGCCGTTGATGACGGGGACGCGGGAGTAGCGGGCGAACTCCTCGAGTTTGCTCTGCTCGAAAGTGCGGATCATCACCATATCCACCATGCGGCTGATGACCCGGGCGGTATCTTTCATCGGTTCCCCCCGGCCCAGCTGGATGTCCCGGCTGGAGAGAAAAAGCCCCGTGCCTCCCAGCTGGTAGATCCCGGTCTCGAAACTCACCCTAGTACGGGTGGAGCTCTTCTCGAAGATCATCGCCAGGGTCTGGTTTTTGAGGTAGGGGACGTATTCACCGGCCTTTGTCTGAGCTTTGATCTTGATCGCCAGATCGATCATCTCCTGCAGTTCGTCGCGGGTGAAATCCCGAAGGGTCAGAAAGTGCCGCATGGCCTTCTCCTGTGTCATTGCCGTCGCAATGAAAAATAAGGCAACTATTCTACCATAAGGGAGGTTGGAGGGGGGTGAAACCTGAGTAATTAACTCAGATTTAATCGGGGAGATGGTATTTTAGTCCTAAAAGATCTTTCGAAATACGGATCGTCAAGGAGTTCCGCCATGTCCCGTTCCCCTCTCAAATCGCTGCTGGAGAGCGGCGGTCCCGGCGAAATAGTGTTGCTGGGCGAAGCGGACTATTTTATCGAGGAGGAGATCCGAAATTTCCTCGAGCGGCGGGGCTTGAGCGTTTCCCGGGAGTATACCCCCGCCACGGTAGCGGTCCTGGAGGGACGGCGGTTGCGGATGCCCGAAGAGCTTATGAGTGAGCAGGCCTATTCGGATGGGATCCCCCACTATCGCCTGGAGGAGCTGGAGCGGATCATGAGCCGGCATCTGCACCCCGATGAGGTGTTGATGGCTTTGAAACTGGGAAACGATACGGAACGTCTCCTGCGTCTGCTGCGCAACGAATACCTGGCGGACGACTTTTTCTTCCGTCTGCTGCGGCTCTATCGCTGGGAGGGGGAGGAGCTGATGGAGAGCGACCGGGACCGGGCTGTTCTGATCGCTCTGATGGAGCGCTTTTTGGATCTGAACGTCTACGAGCGGGATGCCCTCCAATCGCCGGTGACACTGCTGCGCCTGATTCGGGATACCGACAAGGCGGAGCTGCTGGAAGCGCTGCTGGAGTTTCCCGCCTTCGCGTTCCGGCTGGGGAGGGGGGAGCGGATATCGATTCCCGAGGCGGTGGCGACCCGGGAGATCCTGAACCCGGCTACCGTCAAAAAGCTTCTGCGCCGCCGGGAGTCGGGAGTCGATCGGATCCTGGCCGCCAACCCGGTGCTGAGTCCGAACCTCCAACGGCATCTTCTGGAGCAGCGGGGCGATGAAGTCGCCGTGGCGCTGGCGGCCAACCCGGCCCTGGCGGAGGATCTTTTCGAGCGTCTGCTGCAAGAAGAGGGTGAGGTACCGGAGATATTGCTGCGTTTTCAGCCGGTGGATCTGCCCCGTCTGGAAAAGATTCTAAAGCGCCTCGGGGAGAGGGATGAACGCCTGGCGATACTGGGGGAGAACAGAGAGCTTGCCGAAGCGGCAGCCGAGCGTCTGGCCGCGCTTGAACTGCCGGTACTCTGCAAAGCCCTGGCGGCCAACGAGAGCGTCCCGTCCCGTGTCCTGGAGTCCCTGGCCCACAAGAAGGAACTGCATCCGCTGCTGGCACGCAACCCCTCCACTCCCGAAGCGCTTCTCAAGAAGTTTTTTGCATTGGGAAACGCAGAGGTTCTGGAGAGATTGGCCGGGAACCCTTCCACTCCGGAGCCGATTCTTGAGAAACTCTACGCAAGAGGGGATTTCGGATTGCTGCAGGCTTTGGCCGCCAACCCCGCCACGCCCATGGAGATCCTCCATGAGCTCAAGACGGACCACCGTCTCTGGCTGATCCTCCAGCGGAACGAAAAATTCGTACGGGAAGCCAACCGTGAAATGGGGATGAGATGAAAGGAATGGAAACAGAGATGAAATATCCGAAAGCGATCGAGAGGAGTAAACGATGAGGCCTTCGCAGGTGAAAGAGACG
>JALWZI010000152.1 GCA_027002755.1 Campylobacteraceae bacterium
CCACCAGATAGCTGTCGTCACAGTAGTTTTTGCAGATAGAGTGAAGCTGCTTGGTATTGGAAGAATGCTTGCCCCCGATGACGATCATCACATCAGCCTCTCTGGCCAGCTCCGCCGCGGCATCCTGGTTCTCGAAGGTAGCATTGCAGATGGTGTTGAAGACCCGTACCTCTTTGACCCGAAGAACCAGTGCGTTGACGATCTTCATGAAATCGGCCGGCTTGCGGGTGGTCTGGGCGACGATGGCCACCTTGGACTTGAGCGGCAGCTCCTCCAGCTCCGACTCTTCCAGGACCACAAAAGCATCCCTCGGATCCTCGGCATAGCTGACGACCCCTTTGATCTCCGGGTGGTTCCTGTCCCCGAAGATGACGATGCTGTACCCTTCCTGACTCATCTTCTCCACGATCTGCTGCGGGGTGGTGACGTAGGGACAGGTGGCGTTGATGATCTCTTTGCCTTCGGCCTTGAGCTGCCGATACTCCTCTTTGGGGATGCCGTGGGTCCTGATGACGATGGAGTCGACCTGCTCCGCCTCTTCGAAGCTCTCCACCAGGCCGATATCGAAATGTTTTCGGAGACGGTCGATCTCGTCCTTGTTGTGGATCAGGGGGCCGTAGGTGGCACTGGAGGGGTGCTCTTCGGCGATCTTGATCGCCCGTTTGACTCCATAGCAGAAGCCGTAGGATGAGGCGAGACGGATCTTCATGACTGCACCTCCGTGATCCGGGAAAGGATCTCGAAGAAGTTGGGGAAAGAGGTGGCGACGCAGTCGATATCCTCGATCTCCATCCCGCAAAGCAGCCCGGCAATCGCGAAACTCATGGCAATCCGATGGTCACCGTGGCTGTCGATGGTTGCCCGATGAAAAGTCCCGCCGTGAATGGCGTAGCCGTCCGGGTACTCCTCGGTCTCGATCCCGCAGGCCTGCAGCGCGGTGATCACCGACGCGATCCGGTCACTCTCTTTGACCCGCAGCTCGGCGGCGTTGCGGACCCGGCTGGTCCCCTCCGCCGTAGCCATGGCCACCGCCAAAGCCGGCAGTTCGTCGATGAGCCAGGCGATACGTTGGGAGACCTCTACCGCCGTCAGGCGCCCGTTGTAGGCGACACGGATCTCTCCGATAGGCTCGTAGATATCCTCCCGGAGTCGATACTCCACTGCCGCACCCATCGCTTCCAGGACTTTGAAGGCTTCGATCCGTGTCGGGTTGAGGGTCACGCCGGGGATCCGCACCTTCGCCCCGGGAACGATGGCTGCCGCTACAGCGAAAAAGAAAGCGCTGGAAGGATCGGCCGGGACGGTAATATCCAGAGGTTCCAGCGGCCCCTCCGGCGGAGTCACGGTGATCCAGCCCTCCGTATCGGTGGTGATGGAAACCCCCATCCCCCGGAGCATCCGCTCGGTATGGTCCCGACTGAGAAAGGATTCACGATAATGACTGGGGGCATCGGCTCTGAGCGCCGCCAGGATCATCGCCGATTTGACTTGAGCCGAATCGACGGGGGATTCGTAACGGAAGGCTTT
>JALWZI010000153.1 GCA_027002755.1 Campylobacteraceae bacterium
TCCGGCAGGAGGGGTGGGGACGGACCCGGCCTCTGGACGGGATCCTGGTCCAGATCGCTCTGGAACAGCTTCGGGAGGAGTTCCCCGACAAATATGTGGCGATCAAGCGCCAGCGTGACGGCGGCCGTTACGTCCTGATCAACGAGTTCAACAACCGACGGCGATGAACGATACCATCGCGGCGATCGCCACGGCCCACGGTGTCGCCTCTATCTCCATCATCCGCCTCAGCGGTCCCCTGGCCCCCGAGATCGCCCGCCGGATCGCCCCCTCCGCCTCTTTACGCCCCCGCCACGCGCAGCTCTGTGACCTCTATGATGCCACCGGAGAGCTGATCGACCGGGGGATCGTTCTCTATTTCCGGGCACCCCACTCCTACACAGGGGAGGAGATCGTGGAGTTCCAGACCCACGGCGGCCTGGTGGTGGCGGAGCAGATCCTGGAGAGTGCCCGGCGCCACGGTGCCCGCCTGGCGGAACCGGGGGAATTCAGCAAACGGGCCTTCCTGAACGGCAAGATCGATCTGAGTGAAGCGGAGGCCATCGCCAAAATCATCGAAGCCAAAAGTGTCGATGCCGCCCGGATCCTGGCCCGTCAGATCAAGGGGGAACTGGGGCGCTTCGTGGAGGAGAGCCGGGAGGCGCTGCTGCGGGCTCTGGCCCACTCCGAGGTGATGATCGACTATGCCGAGGAGGATATCCCCGAGGACCTGATCGAGGGGCTGAAGCAGCAGCTGACCGGCCTGCAGAGCTCCCTGGAACACATCGTCCAGAGCAGCCGTCGCCGCCGGGGGCTCATCGAGGGTTTCCGTGTGGCCATCGTCGGCAAACCCAATGTGGGCAAAAGCTCCCTGCTCAACGCCCTGCTGAGCTATGAGCGGGCGATTGTCAGTGAGATCGCCGGGACCACCCGTGACACCATCGAGGAGCAGATCCGTATCGGTTCCCATATCGTCCGCATCATCGATACGGCAGGGATCCGGCAAACCGAAGACCGGGTGGAAAAGATCGGCGTGGAGCGCTCTCTGGCCTCCCTGGAGGAGGCGGAGATCGTCATCGCCCTTTTCGATGCCTCCCGTCCCTGGGACGAGGAGGACGAGGAGATCCTGAAACGCCTGGAGGACCTGAGGGACAAGGAGCTGATCGTGGCCCTCAACAAGACCGATCTCCCCCGCCGCCTGGAGGAGCCGAGGCTCGAGCGCTTCGCTCCCCTCGAGATCAGTGCCCGCCGGAACTTCGCTCATCTCCTGGAGGCCCTGGAGCGCCATCTGGACAGCCTGGGCAAAGATGAGGAGCTGATGCTGGCCTCCGCCCGGCAGATCGAGGTGGTCGAGGAGTGCGCCCGTCAGATCGGTGCGGCACTGGCTCCATTGGAAGCGGGAGAGCTTGAACTCTTCAGCTACCACATCCAGGAGGCGCTCCGCGCTATCTCCCGGATCACCCGTCCCTACGAGAGTGAGCAGATCCTGGACCGGATGTTCGGGGAGTTCTGTCTGGGAAAATGAGCGAGTCTCTTACTCCGGGATTTCCGTTGTCTAATTTTCATGGGGTATAATTACCGAACTGTCGCCACTCTTTATAAAAGTACAGAATTCATGATGACAAAGAAGGAAGAAACGTGTCGAAAATAGTGAAAGCTTTGATCACAGCACTCTCGCTCCTCCTGCTGAGCGGCTGCGTCCATCAGGAACTGATCCTTCCCGGCGCCGGAAACTCTTTCTGGAGCAGCGGTGAAGAGAACGCGACTGTGGATGTCTCCGATCTCAATACCACCGTCCAGAGCGAACAGGCGGTCCCCCGTATCCCCTTCCCGGTGGAGGAGTACAGCCGCCTGGCCCGAAGCGGTCATGCGACGGTCAAGGGAACCATCTCCGTACTCAATGCCAACGGAGAGCGGATCCTCGGCAAACAGACCCGTCTCTATCTCAACCCGGTGACCAGCTACTCCCGCCAGTGGTACCAGGAGAGCTATCTGGGCGGTCGGAAGATGGACAAGGCGGATCCCCGTCTCTTCAACTATCTGAAATTCACCACCTCCGACGCTACCGGACATTTCGCCTTTTACGGCGTCCCTGCGGGACGTTACTATGTGATCGGCGTGGTCCGCTGCGGTCAGGAGTGTGGTTATAGCACTCCCCAGAACATCCGTGTCGCCAAAGAGGTCTCCGTGGGCAGCAGCGGGACCGTCAATGTGGAGCTGAGCAAGAACCTTTAAAAGAAACTAGTAACTAGAAACGAGTAACTAGTAACTGATTGGGAATGGTGGGATGGCCATCCCACCATTTCTCAACTCTCCCTTTTCCGATAAAACTCCCGCTTGAATTCCGCGAATTTTCCCGCCAGGATCGCTTCGCGCATTTGCCGCATCAGCTCCAGATAGTAGTAGAGGTTGTGGATCGTCGCCAGGCGGAAGTAGGTGAGTTCTCTGGCGCGGAAGAGGTGGCGCAGGTAGGCCCGGGTATAGGTGCGGCAGACGATGCAGCCGCACTCGGGATCGATGGGTTCCTCGTCGGTGGTGTAGCGGGCTGCTTTGATGGTGACTTTGCCGAAGCTGGTAAACAGCGTGCCGTTGCGGGCGTTGCGGGTGGGCATGACGCAGTCGAACATATCGACTCCCCGCTCCACATTCTCCACCAGATCCTCGGGGGTGCCCACTCCCATCAGATAGCGGGGGTTCTCTTCGGGCATGAAGGGGGTGGTCCATTCGACCGTATCGTACATCTCCCGGTTGGCTTCTCCTACGCTGAGACCCCCGATGGCGAAGCCGTCGAAATCGAGGGCGCAGAGTTCCTCGGCGGAGATCCTGCGGAACTCCCGGTCGGTACCTCCCTGGATGATGGCGAAGATGTTCTGATCGATGCCGATCCCTTCGCGCTGCTTCTGCCGATGATAGGCGATGGAGCGCTCGGCCCAGCGGGTGGTCCGCTCGATGCTCTCCCGGATGCGGTCCGCCTCGGCGGGCAGCGCCACCAGGTCGTCCAGGATCATCATGATGTCCGAACCCAGGTTGTACTGGATATCCAGGACCTTTTGGGGGGTGAAGTGGTGCTTGGAGCCGTCGAGATGGCTGCGGAAGGTGATGCCGTCCTCGGCATGGGTCACCCGGTCGCTGAGACTGAAGGCCTGAAACCCCCCGCTGTCGGTCAGAAAGCTTTTGGGGAAGCGGGTGAAACCGTGGAGTCCGCCCATCTGCCGGACGATCTCGTCGCCGGGACGAAGATAGAGATGGTAGGTGTTGCCCAGGATGATCTCGGGGGTCAGGTGGCTCTGGAGGTCCAGAGCGTCCAGGGCTTTGACCGCTCCAACGGTGCCTACCGGCATGAAGACGGGGGTGCGGATCACCGAGTGGGCGGTGGTCAGTGTGGCGGCTCTGGCATGACCGTCGGTGGCGTCGATACGGAACTGCATTGTGTTATAATGCTCCCTTCGCAGCGCCTCGCTTCCCCATGGAGAGGATGGCGAAAACGGACCATCCTTCGGGACGGAACGAGGCGATCTTTGCCGGATTTTATCGAAAAAAGAGTGGAATGAAGAATATCCTCATACTGGCCGACGGCCTGGTGGCCGAAGAGTTCGTTCGGATCGTCAACAGCAAACGGATCGCCGACACCTCCTATACCGTCGTCACTCCCGGGGAGTTCGCCTTCCCCTCCAAGCCGGTGGCGCCCATGGAGCGACTCACCCTCGATCCCACCAGCTACAGCAAACTGCGTCAGCTCTTCAACCAGCACGACTTCTCTGTAGTCTTCATCCTCCTCGATACCCTGGAAGAGGCGGGAGAATCCCTCAAGAACATCCGGCGGATCGACGAACGGATCCGGGTGGTGCTTCTGGACTCCTGGAACGCCTTTCGCAAACTCAAACAGAACAACACGCAGATCGTCAACGGCAACGAGATGCTGGCCAACCAGCTCTACAACCTCCTTCCCGGTGTTCCTGTTATCGCCAGGAACGTCGGATTGGGCGAAGGGGAGATCATGGAGGTGATCGTCCCCTTCGGGAGCTCCTTCGCCTACCGTCATGTGGGCTCGATCCAGCAGATCAAGTGGCGGATCGCCGCCATCTATCGGGACAACAAGCTGATCCTTCCCAACAACGCCACCATGATCCGGCCTCAGGATATCCTGCTGCTCGTCGGCCGTCCCCAGGTGCTGAGCAACCTTTTTCAGCGGATCCAGCAGCGCACCGGGATGTTTCCGGAACCCTTCGGCCGCCACCTCTACCTCTTCCTGGACCTGAGTCGTGATCGGCAGCAGGCCCGGGAGTATCTCCGGGAAGCGCTCTATCTGCTGGAGAAGCTTGAGGACCGTGAGCTCATCGTCCGGGTCGTGAATCCGGGGGATTTTCCGCTGCTGCGGGAGATCAAGAGTCACGAGTCCGAACGGGTGGATGTGCTGGTGGACTACACCGCCCAGAAGGGCAGTACCGTGCTGACCGGGGATATGCAGCGCTATGATGTGGGGCTGATCTTCCTCTCCCTGGCCTGTCTCCACAAAGAGGAGCTCTTCGAACAGGTCCACGACCTCAAAAAGCTGGTCTACCTCTTCGGAGAGACCCCGCTTCCCCAGGTCCGTGAAGCGGTGATCCTGATGAGTGACGAGGAGGAGATGGAGGCGATCTCCTCCACCAGTTTCTACATCTCCGAGGCTCTGGGGCTCTCTCTGTGCCTCTGCTATTTTGACCCCGAAGGGGATTTCGTCTCCAACAAACGGGTCGTGGAACACTTCGAGACCCTCTCCCATATCTTCCACTACCCGGTCAAGATCGAGGAGCGCCAGGCCAATCCCGTGAGAGAACTGGCCAAGATGGAGCGGGTCCTGCAGATCACCCCCTTCGTCCGCCGGCTCAAGAGCAAATGGCGCCTGCCGTTCCTCTCGACCGATGTGGACGACTATCTCCTGGAAAATATCCGCCACCCCAAGCTGCTGGTCCCTGTGGAGATGGGATAACACCCGGTTCAAATTTTTTCGCTAAAATAATTCCTATTGAAGCCTCTGAAAACCCCCGTCATTCCGGACTTGATCCGGAATCCAGGGTCTTGAAGCCGGGAAAACCATGGATCCTGAATCGAGTTCAGGATGACGAAGTCCCATAGAATGTTTTTTTCAGAGAACCAATTTATCCCAGTTAAAAGAGTGCCGAGATGATTGTCCCCATCGAGATCCGACAACCTGCCGTCAAACGTTACGATATCGTCATCGACGAACTGCCAGAACTGAAGTATGACCGCAAAGTGGCCATCGTCACCAACACCACCGTCGCCCCGCTGCATCTGACCCGGGTCCTGGAGAAGCTGGAGGCGCCTCTGGTGGAGGTGATCGAGCTCCCCGACGGGGAGGAGTACAAGAACATGGAGACGGTGCTTCAGATCCTGGACCGCCTCTTCGAAGCCCGTTTTGACCGCCGTTCGCTCCTGATCGCTCTGGGGGGCGGGGTGATCGGGGATATGACCGGATTCGCCGCCAGCCTCTACCAGCGGGGGATCGGCTTCGTCCAGATGCCCACGACGCTGTTGAGCCAGGTGGATGCCAGCGTGGGGGGCAAGACC
>JALWZI010000154.1 GCA_027002755.1 Campylobacteraceae bacterium
ACAGCCAGCAGTGGTTCGACGTCGAGGATGTGGTGCGCTTCCGCGACAGCAGCGGCCTGGATATCCGCGGGGTTGGCTATACCGTCTATCTGGGGGGAGAGCACGAACACTCGATGCTGCGCGAAGCGGCCCGGATCGTCCACGAAGCCCACCTTCAAGGCATGCTGGCGGTACTCTGGATGTACCCCAAGGGCCCTTTCGTCAAAAACCAGCATGATTCCCATCTGATCGCCGGAGCCGCCGGCGTGGCCGCCTGCCTGGGGGCCGACTTCGCCAAGGTCAAGGTCCCCTACGATAAAGAGGGCGCTTTCCTCCCCGAACTCCTTCGGGAAGCCACCACCGCCGCCGGCCGGACGGGGGTGCTCTGTGAAGGAGGCAGCAAGATCGACGAAGAGACCTTCCTCCGGGAACTGTATGAACAGATCCACATCGGCGGCAGCCGCGGCAACGGCACCGGTCGCAACATTCACCAGCGCACTCTGGAAGAGGGGGTGAAGATGGCGGATGCCATCTATGCGATTACATGTGAGAACAAGGGCGTGAAAGAAGCGCTGGAAATCCTCAAGAATTGAGAATTGAGAATGGAGAATGGAGAATTTTGGTTTGCGTTGCTTCGCAACGCCTTTTTCGTAATAACCAATAACAAGGAAACTTTTTGTCCCAGAAAAACAAGAATATCAAACAAAAGAGACGAAAATCTTTTAACTGGTCCCACTACTGGAAGGTCTCCTTCGTCTATTTCGTCGTTTTCGTGATGATCTTTTCGCTGATCGACTACTACGCGCTGATGGCATTCAATTTCCTATGGTTACTGGCACTTTCCGTCGTGCTGGCATTGGGGGTCGGCTATATTCATGTGAAAAAGGGAAAGAGGGATCATGTCGACGAGGTGGCGGAGGAGCTTCTTTGATTGTGCGCTTTGCGCACGGCATTGGGCATTGAGGCAATGGGCATTTTGTTTTTTTCAAATGCCTACTGCCGATTCGCGAAACGAATCTCAATGCCTAAATGCCCGATATTCGCATCAAGAATGACCAGGATAAAGCGCCAAATACCTTTCCCTTTTGTAACACAGGTTGCATTGAAGATAACGTTGAAAGGCTACACTTTTGAAGTGTGACAAAAAAATATATATGGAGGTACACAATGTGGAACTATGGAATGCTGCCTGATGATACGCAGCTGATCACGAAGTTCTCCAAACACGCGACGATCGCCGGGATCGTCATGATCGTGCTGGGGACTCTGTCGATCGTCTATCCTTTCGCCGGATCACTCTTTACTGTGGCGTTCGTCGCCTGGTTGATGATCTTCGGCGGTTTTATGACCGGCTTTGCTACGGCCAGGACCGATCCCAAAGACTGGCTCGGCTGGTTCAAGGCCTTCATCCTGATCCTGACGGGTGCGCTGATGATCTTCAAGCCCGGCGTAGGGATTCAGACCCTGGGATTGATCCTGGCGATCTATTTCCTTCTGGATACTTTCGCGGGTTTTGCCATGGGATCGATGATGCGCCCCGCCAAAGGGTGGTGGCTCTGGACGCTCAACGGCGCTTTGTCGCTGCTCCTGGCCATCATTTTCCTGAGCTCCTGGATCAATGTGGCCGAAACCGCTTGGCTGATCGGTATTTTCGTGGGAATCAGCCTGCTTTTTGACGGATTCGCCCTGCTGGTCATGGGCAGCACCTTCAAGAAGCTCTCTCAGGGGATCTGATCGCACTCCCGGAACTCTTTTCCGGGAGGGGTGATTGGTCCTGCATCACAGCGGTGAAGCAGGACGAGTGACCAACACGTGCAATAAGGATCGATATGTCGCAACAGAGTGCCAAAGCCTTCGGATTGTGGAGCGCCATCTTTTTGGGGATCGGCTCCATGGTGGGGGCAGGGATCTTCATCGTCATCGGTCAGGCAGGAGCCATCGCCGGAAACATCGTCTGGCTCTCTTTCGTGTTAGGGGGGATCGCGGCGCTGCTGAGCGGTTATTCCCTGGCCAAACTTGCCCTGCGCTATCCCTCTCGGGGCGGGATCGTGGAATATCTGGTCCAGGGCTATGGCGAGGGGGTCTTCTCCGGCGCGGCCAGCGTGCTTTTTTATTTCGCCGGGCTTATCGCCATCGCCGCCATCGCCAAGAGCTTCGGCACCTACGCCGCGACCTTCTGGCACGCCCAGGGAGAGGGCTGGGTCGTGGACGCCTTCTCCCTGGGGATCCTGGGCTTTTTTCTCCTGGTCAATCTCATCGGCGCCACCTTCGTAGCCAGATCGGAGAATCTCATCGTCATTGTCAAGATCACGATCCTGACGGTTTTTACCGTGGCGGCCCTCTTTACCGTCAAGCCCGAATATCTCTCCGCCGCCGAGATGCCTCCGCTTAAGGATATGTTTTTCGCCACGGGGCTGACCTTTTTCGCCTATCAGGGCTTTAGCGTCATCACCAATACCGTCGAGGATATGAAAGATCCTGCCCGGACCATGATGCGGGCGATGATCGGCGCGATCCTGATCGTGGCGCTTCTCTACGTGGCCACCGCCATCGCCGTGCTGGGGAATCTGCCCCTTCAGAAGGTGATCGCAACCAAGGATTACGCCCTGGCCGAAGCGGCCAAACCTGTCTTCGGGATCTGGGGATTCAAGATCATGGCCGCTGCGGCGCTGTTGTCTACCGCTTCGGCCATCAACGCCTCCCTCTACGCTACTGCCGACATCGGCTACACCATGGCCAAAGAGGGGAATCTGCCCAAGATCTACAGCTACAACGTCTTTCGCTCCTACGAGGGGCTCATCATCAGCACGTTGCTGATCGTGCCGTTGGTGCTCTTCTTTGACCTGACGGAGGTGACGACAGTGGCGGCGCTGGCGGTGCTGGTGGTCCAGGGGCTCACCCATGTTGGCCATCTGATGCGTCTCAAAGAGACCGGGGCCAATGTTTGGCTGGTAGCCCTGGCGGCGCTGGCGATGTTCGCCATCTCCGGGACGACGCTGGTCTATACCAGCCGCCATGAACCGATGATCGGTTATTATCTTTTAGGCGCTTTCGCTCTGGCCTTTATGGTGGAGATCGGGCTGCGCCTGGCGACGAAGCGGATCGTTACCCGACAGATCGTCGATCTGTTCAATCTCAAACGTTGGGAAGAGGAGAAACGGATATGATCGCCAACCTGATCGTCATCACTACGACCCTGGTCCTTTCGCTGCTGCTCTTCTCCAAACCGGTGGAGAAGAGTTCCTGGTGGGCCGCGACGGTGATCCCACTGGCCTCCATTATCGGCAGCGGCTTCCTGGTCGTCGCACCGATCCTGCAGATGAGCATGGGGGAGTATGCGGTCCTGGCGATGGCGGGGCTGGTAACGGCGGCCTATCTCATCGGAGCGGCGATCCGTTTCAACATCCGCCACGTCGAGCCCAAACTGGCGGCGGGGACCCTGCATCCCGCTCCCAAAACATTAGAGGTCCTCTCCCAGTGGGCCCTCGCTTTCGCCTACATCGTCTCGGTGACCTACTACCTCTCGCTTTTCGGGGATTTCCTCCTGCGGGGGGTGGACAAGGTCGATCCGACCCTGTCGCATGTCATCACCACGGCGGTCCTGATCTTTGTCGCCGTATACGGCCGACATCGCGGCTTCAATTTCCTGGGGAAATTCGAGGCGCTCAAACTCGGGATCATCGGCGGCCTGCTGGCGGGTCTTGCCTGGGGCAACTGGACCGCCTGGCGGGAGGGGATCTGGCACCTGCACGCCACGGCCGCCCCCACACTGCACGACTGGCGGATCGTTTTGGGGATGCTGATCGTGGTGCAGGGGTTCGAGACCTCCCGTTATCTGGGGGACAAGTTCCCGCCGATGCTGCGGATCCGGACCATGCGCTACGCCCAGTGGATCAGCGGCGGGATCTATGTGGTCTATATTGCACTGATGCTCTACTATTTCAACTATCCGTTGCCGGCTGAAGGTCAGGACACGGCGATCATCACTCTCAGCAAACACGTCGCGACGGTCCTGCCGGTGATGCTGCTGGCCCTGGCGCTCATCGCCCAGTTCGATGCGGCCATCGCCGATGCCCAGGGCGGCAGCGGTCTGATGGAAGAGCTGAGCCGTCGTCGGATCGCCACCGGCACGGGATATATCATCATCGCTCTCGGCGGAGTGATCATCGTCTGGACCTCCAACATCTTCGAGATCATCACCTACGCCTCCCAGGCCTTCGCTCTCTACTATATGCTCCAGAGCATGGTGGCGGCACTGACGGCGGCCAAACACGAGGATGTCCCCCATCGCTGGTCCAAATTCTTCGGATTCGCCCTGGTGGCCTCTCTGGCGGCGGCAGTGGTCTTCTTCGGTATTCCCGCCGGAGGATGAGGCGAATTGGTGTATCCTTTTTGAAAAAGGAAGGGAATGATTCTGTCATCCTGAGCTTGACTCAGGATCCAAGGCATTATTAGATATTCCAATACTTGGATCCTGGGGCAAGCCCGGGTTGACGAATTGGGTTTCATTGAGTTAAAAAAGGGGGGACAGAATGGTCGATCGGGAGCGGGTCAGGGAACTGGTGCAAAGGCTTCGGGAGACGGAAGAGGCACTCTACCGTGAACTCCGTGACGAAAAGGAGAGGATCTCCTGTGATTTCGCCGAAGAGCGGATCGGCCTCTGGGAGTACATTCGCCGCGGACGGATCTCCTACGGGCTAACCGCCCCGGTGATCTACGGGATGATCGTGCCTGCCGTGATCCTCGATCTTTGTGTCACGATCTACCAGGCGGTCTGCTTCCCGGTCTACGGCATTCCCAAAGTACGGCGTCGGGACTATATCGCTCTGGACCGGCATCGTCTGCCCTATCTCAACGCACTCCAAAAGCTCAACTGTGTCTATTGCGGCTACTTCAACGGCCTCATCGACTATGTCCGGGAGATCGCCTCCCGCACCGAGCAGTTCTGGTGCCCCATCCGCCACGCCCGGCGGGTCAAAGGCGTGCCCACCCGCTACTGGCATTTCCTGCGCTACGGAGACGGTAAAGATCTGAACCGACGCTGGAAGCAGTTGCGTAAGGAACTGCATGAGATGGAGAATAAAAACCCCTCTGAACCGGAATAGAGAGCAGGAGGGCGGGGGGTAATTATAAAGATCCTTCGGTTTATCCCCAGAGCCCTTTGATCCCGCCGATGAGGAACTGGGCGGCGATGGCACCGACGATGAGTCCCATGATGCGGGTCATGATCTTCATTCCCGTCACGCCCAGAGCACGATTGATGATCCCGGAGTAGCGGAGGGTGAAATAGACGACGATCGTCGAAAATACGACGGCAGAGGTGACCAGACCGTAAGAGGCGATCGAACCGAACCGGGCCGAATCGTTGTGGTTGAGCACGATAATAGTAGCGATGACTCCGGGGCCGAAGAGAATGGGGATCCCCAGAGGGACGATGGAGACATCCTCCTTCTCCTCCGCCTCCTCCTGCTCCTCTTTGGTGTGTCGGGCTTTTGTGGGCTGCCCGTAGGCCATATTGACAGCGATCATCATCAGGATGACTCCGCCGATGACCTTGATGGAGT
>JALWZI010000155.1 GCA_027002755.1 Campylobacteraceae bacterium
AGACGAAAGGCCCCGGGGAGCCATCCCACCGGCTCGACACTCAGCCCTCCCTCCTCCAGTTCACGTTGCAGCGATTCGGCATCGCTTTTGAGAGGATTGACGCGGAAGGTGGTGCTTTTGGGTCGATGGAAGCTCGCTTCGATGTCGGTGTAGCGTTCGGGGGGCAGGAGGCGGCGGAGCCGCTCGGTGAATTCGGCGGGGAGTTGCGGTTCACTCATCGTCTGCCTCCCTTTTGGAACCGCGGAGCTCTTCCCGGATCCGTTTCTCCCGCTTGACCGAGTGGATCCAGAGCCAGTTGATCAGGAGGTAGATGAGATAGCTGACGACGATGGAGTAGAAGGCGGTCCCCACATAGAGGGGCAGGACGATCTCGCTCCAGTGCTCCCGGAACCACTCCATCGTCAGCCGGACGTCATGGACCCCGGGAAGCCCCAGGATCAGATTGCCCGTGAGGTACTCCATGTAGTACATCGCCGGCATGGTGAAGGGGTTGGAGAGCCAGACCATGCTGATGGCGATGGGGACATTGAAGCGCATCAGCGGGGTGGTCAGCACCACGCCGAGCATCTGCATCGGCATGGGGATGAATCCCCAGAAGAGGCCCACCAGCACACCCCGGGAGACGGAGCGGCGGTTGATGGAGAAGTATTCCCGGGGAATGTTGTATTTCGCCAGGAACTTCCCCAGTTTGCTCTCGGGATCGTGGGGCTTCTTTCGGAAGACGCGGCGGATCATGGAGAGGTCAGTCGTCCCGGAAAAGGGCGGATCCGATCCGGACCATGGTGGAGCCGCACTCGATGGCCAGTTCGAAATCCCCGCTCATTCCCATGGAGCAGATCTCGGCACCGTCGCTCTGCAGGTCGTCGAAGATCCGGCGGGTGGTCTCGAAACTGCGCCGGACGATCTCCCGGTCCTCGGTGTGGGCTCCGATAGTCATGACCCCCCGCAGATCGATCCGCGGGAAACGTTCGGCGATCTCCCGATAGGTTTCGACGGCAATGTCGGGATCGACCCCGGCCTTGGTGGCCTCCCGGGCGCTGTTGATCTGGAGCAGGCACTCCATGGTTTTGTCTTTGGCCTCCAGGCGTTTGTCCAGGGCCTCGGCCAGCTCCAGGGAGTCGAGAGACTGGAGCAGGAAGGGATCACAATCGATGAGCTTGTTGATCTTGTTCTTCTGCAGACGGCCGATCATATGCCACTCCAGCGGCAGATCCTCCAGGGCCTCCATCCGCTCGGCCAGCTGCTGGACCTGATTCTCACCGAAGGCCCGCTGCCCCAGGTCGTAGAGGGTAGCAATATTCTCGACGGCGGTGTATTTGCTCACCACCACCATTTTGACGATATGGTGCTCGTCCACTTTGATCCGTGCCGCTTCGATCCGCTGGATCACGGCATCCAGGTTGCGTGCCAGAACCTCTCTGCTTAAAATCTTCTCAGCCATGTGCGCCTCCCAATAGTCGGTGAAAATCGTTGTAGAGTCCCAGGAACATGATGCCCCCCAGGATGAACCA
>JALWZI010000156.1 GCA_027002755.1 Campylobacteraceae bacterium
CTGCTGCTCTACACACTCTATTTACATTTGTTGGCTACAATCCGACCGACACCCAAAGCAACTCACGACCCATTCAATGAAGGAGACAATGATGTCATCGATGTGGAAATTATCGACGAGCCTGATCACGGCGACGCTGATCGCCGGAGCCGCTGAATTCAATCTGGGGAATTTCGTACGCCATACTCTGGTGCAGAATCCCCGTATCAAGGTCGAAAAGGTGACCAAGATCGCCGAGCAGCCCCTGGAGGGGCGTCCCGACTGGAAAGCCTATATGTTCACCATGGACCTGGCCGTCGGAAAGAAAAAACAGCAGGTACCCGAAATGGTCTTCGTCAACAGCAAGGATCAGCTGGCAGCCATGTCCCTGATCGACATGAAGACCGGTCGGGACCTGCGCAACGAGATCAAACCGGCCATGTCCGCCGATTTCTACGACAAGAAACATCTGGTGGCCGGCAAGGCCGACGCTCCCCACAAGATCGTCGTCTTCTCCGATCCCCAGTGCCCCTTCTGCCTGGATTATATGCCGGGCCTGCTCAAAGATGTCCGGGCCCATCCCGACAAAGTGGCCCTCTACTACTACCATATGCCCCTGGTCAGCCTGCACCCTGTCTCCGAGGTGCTGACCCGGGTGATGGAGCATCTGCAGAGTCAGGGAAAGACCGACGAGGCGATGAAGCTCTATCAGCTCAAGATCGATCCGCGGCTGACCGACGAAAAGAAGATCCTCGCGACGATCAAACAGCAGCTCGGGATCGACCTGAAACCCGAAGATATCGACAAGCCCGAGTATAAAAAGGCGGTCCAGGAAGATATGAAAAAGGCCGCTTCCATGATGGTGCGCGGTACCCCCACGGTCTACTTCGACGGCAAATATGACGCAGGGCGCAGCGAATACAAGCAACATCTCAAATAGGCAGGCATACGCACGTGAAAAAACTGACCATCGCCACCCGGGCCAGTCAACTGGCACTCTGGCAGGCATATCATATCAAGGCCCGGATCGAAAAGGCCCATCCCGAGATCAGCGTGGAGCTGGAAGAGATCACCAGCCGGGGTGACAAGATCCTGGACCGTCCTCTGGCCCTGGTGGGGGGCAAGGGGCACTTCACCAAGGAGCTGGAGGACGAGATGCTGGCGGGCCGTGCCGACCTGGCGGTCCACTCCCTCAAGGACGTCCCCACCTTCATCCCCGAGGGGCTGGAGCTGGCGGCCATCACCGAGCGGCAGGATCAGAGCGACGTCTTTCTCTCCCATCGTTATACGAGCTTGGAGGAGCTTCCCGAAGGTGCGGTGGTGGGGACCACCAGCCTGCGGCGCCGGATGCAGCTGCTTCAGCGGCGCCCCGATCTGCAGGTGAAGGATCTGCGGGGCAATGTCAATACCCGCCTGCGGAAACTGGCGGAGGGGCAGTATGATGCGATCATCCTGGCCTATATCGGCCTGGTGCGCCTGGATCTGCTGAAGCAGATCCCCTATGTCCAGAAGCTGGAGTGGATGATCCCTCCTATGGGCCAGGCGGCATTGGGGATCGAGATCGTCACCGGGAACGAGACCGTCCGGCAGATCGCCATGGAACTGGACGATCCCGTGACACATCTGTGCACCGATATCGAGCGGGAGTTCGTGTCGGCGGTGGGGGCAGGCTGTTCAGCCCCGGTGGCGGTCAACGCACGTTTGATCGATGGAGAGCTGGATCTCCGGGCCATGCTGGGCTATCCCGACGGCAGCAAGGTCCTCTATGAGGAGCTGCTTCTTCCCCTGGAAGAGGCGGAGGGTTCCGGAGGCCGACTGGCGCAGAAGATGATCGACGACGGAGCCCTGGAACTCCTGGCCGAGGCGGAAAAACTCGCCTTCAAAGATGAACGCCCCGAACGACTGTAATTCCGGACGTTTCTACTTTCTTTCCTTCGTTCCCACCGTCTCGGTGGGAATGCCTAGATCACTCCCCGACAATCTCCTCCCGATGCTTCGCTTCGTCGAAGCGTTTCCCCAGAAAGTCACAGATCTGTCTGGCATCCTTCTCGGCGATGGCCAGGGAGGTACTGGCGCCGGGGGAGGGGGTCATGTTGAAGATGGCGCCTCCCACGGTGAGCTTGGCCTCTCCCATCTGTAGTTGGTGGGTACTTTTGTCGATGATCTGAGGACGCATCCCGCCGTAGCCGTCGGCGAAGACCAGATCGTCGGCGGTCATGGAGGGGATGATCTTTCTTGCATCTTTGACGAAGATGTTTTTCCCCACATAGGGCAGCTCGTCGAGGAAGTTGCGGAAGATGTAATTGCGGATGGTGCTGTCTTTGAGCAGGCTGTAGTAGACCTCCAGGGTATCCTTGCCGATGTCCATGGCTTCCAGCAGATCCATGATGTGGGCCTGGCGGTAGCGCTCCAGTTTGGGCAGGGCGAAGGCGGTGGGTCCGAAGCGGGTGTTCCAGTCGGCGGTGATGTCGGGGTCGGCATGGACGGCGGCGAAAGGGAGCTTGGGGTGCTGCATGGTGTAGACCTTGCTGTCGAGGAGCTTGCGGGTGGTGAAGAAGAAGCTGCCGCCGATAGGCAGGATCGCCAGATTCTTCCCGTGACCCAGATGCTGGGCGAAGAGCAGGGAGTAGGCCCCGGCATTGGCGACGACGCTGCGGGCTCTGTAGGTGCTGTTGGGGGTGACGATCTCGAAGAGTCCGTCGACCTCCCGGATCTCGGTGACCTCCTCGTTGTAGTGCATCTGGATGTTCTTGCCGCTCTCCAGGGCGTTCTCGATGAAGCTCTCGCTGAGCTTTTGGAAGTCGACCGTCGTGATCTCCCCTTCGACACCGAGGGCCAGGACCTTCTCCTCCCGTCCCTCCATGATCATCGGTTCTTTTTCCCGGAGCTCACCGCCCTCCATTCGCCGATAGTAGGGGAAGAGTTCGGAGAACTCCCTGTAGCGCTCCTCCAGCCGTGCCGTCTCCTCCTCTCCAACGGCCAGGATCATCTTGTCCCGACGGAAGCCGATGCTCTCCTCGTATCCGAAGCGGGTTATGTAGTGGGCGATCATGGCGGCGTTGTGTTTGACGGTACGGGCCTTCTCCAGAGTGTAGTTGGTTTCGATATCGCCGATGTGAAGCGTCTGGGAGTTGGCCTTGGGGCTGGAGTTGAGCAGGGCGGGCTCTTCGTATTTCTCGAAGAGGATCACCTCCCGGATGTCGGTGTAGCGTGCCAGGGTGAAGAGCAGGGCGCTTCCCACCACTCCGGAGCCGATGATGGCCGTGTCGAAGGTCTTATTGATGATCATGATATCCCCTTTATTATGTTGACCTATCGGGTATTCTTATCCAGTCTCGCTTCGAGATTGCTGACAGATGCCGAAATTTCGGTCCGAATCCTCTTTTTTGTCCAAGAGACGGATTTTCGGGTATTTGACGATACTCCGATCCATGGTCAACCGCTTCTAACCGGAGTTCCGGCATCATTTTTCCAGAGAAGGAGGCAGTATGGCGGAACAATATCTGATGACCATCGATGCAGGGACGGGGAGCGTCCGGGCGGTGATCTTCGATACCCAGGGTCGGCAGCGGGGGATCGGACAGCGGGAGTGGCACCACCGGAGCGAGCCGGGGGTCCCCGACTCCATGAGTTTCGATACCGAAGCGGGGTGGAAGCTGACGACGGAGTGCATCCGGGAAGCACTTGCCTCTTCCGGTGTCGCCGGTTCCGAGATCGCCGCGGTTTCGGCGACGAGTATGCGGGAGGGGATCGTCCTTTATGACCGGGAGGGGCGGGAGCTCTTTGCCGTGGCCAATGTGGATGCCAGGGCCTCCCGGGAGGTGGCGGAGCTTCACCGGGAGTATCCGGAGCTGGAGCGGGAGGGGTATGCTCTCAGCGGCCAGACCTTCGCGCTGGGGGCCGTCCCGCGTCTGCTCTGGGTGCGCCGTCACCGTCCGGAGATCTACGAAAAGGCCGTTGCGATGACCATGATCAGCGACTGGGTCCTGGCCCGTCTCAGCGGTGTGATCGCCGCCGAACCCTCCAACGCCGGAACCTCGGGGATCTTCTCCCTGGCCGAGCGCGACTGGGCCCCGGAGCTGGCGAGCAAAGCGGGTCTGCGTGACGATCTCTTCCCGCCGGTGGTCGAGACGGGTACCGTCCTGGGCCGTGTGACGGCCGAAGCGGCAGCGGCGACGGGGCTGAGCCCGGAGACCCTGGTGGTGGCCGGCGGCGGGGATGTGCAGCTGGGCAGTGCGGGGCTGGGGATCGTCCGGGAGGGAGACAGTGCCATCCTGGGAGGCAGCTTCTGGCAGCAGATCGTCAATGTCCCTGCCGCCAGCAGCGATCCGGCGATGAACATCCGGATCAACCCCCATGTCGTCCCCGGCCTCTCCCAGGCGGAGGGGATCACCTTTTTCACCGGTCTGGTGATGCGCTGGTTCCGGGACAATTTCTGCCAGAGCGAATCGGAAAAGGCGGCAGCGGCCGGGATCGATCCCTACACCTGGATGGAGCGGGAAGCGGCGGAGGTACCGCCGGGATCTCTGGGGATCGTGCCGATCTTCTCCGATACGATGAAATACGGCCGCTGGTACCATGCGGCACCCTCCTTTGTCAACCTGCCGCTGGAGGGACCGGTCAAGGCGGCGATGTTCCGGGCGCTGGAGGAGAATGCCGCTATCGTCTCGGCACTCAACCTGGAGAAGATCTTCGACTTCGCCGGGGTCCAGAGCGATCATCTGGTCTTTGCCGGCGGAGCGGCCAAAGGGGAGCTCTGGCCTCAGATCCTGGCCGACGTGACGGGCCGGGAGATCCGCATCCCCGAAGTGACGGAGGCGACAGCGCTGGGCGGGGCCTTTGCCGCCGGGGTGGGAGCGGGGATCTACGGCTCCCTCACCGAAGCGGCGGATCGGCTGGTCCGCTGGGCCCGCCGCCATGAGCCGGATCCGTCCCTTTTCGGGTTCTACCGGGAGCAGGCGGAGCGCTGGCGGGAGATCTATGATACGCAGCTCTCCCTGGTTGACAGGGGATTGACGACATCGATGTGGAGGGCACCGGGACTATGAAACTGACATCCGAAAAGGCACATGAATATCGTTTCGGGGACCACGGCCCCAAATATTTGACCAAAGGAGAACGGGTCGATCTGGGGATCGTAGTGATCACCCCGGGCGAATCCCACCCCTGTCACCGACACGAGCATCAGGAGGAGTCCTTTCTGGCGCTGGAGGGGGAGTGCGAAGTCTGGGTAGACGGCGAACGGGTGCTGCTGCAGGCCGGCGACTATCTGATCTGCGAACCGGGAGAGGCACACTATTTCCGCAACGTTTCGGAGAAGGATTTCAAAGCGGTCTTTGTCAAGGCCCCCCATCTGGAGTTCAAGGACAGCGTCTATATCGACTGGGAGCCGGGACAGTCCTTTGTCAAAGAGTGACAACCGAGCCTGCGGGACGGATCAGAACTCTTCGAAGAGAGGGGTGAGCTCCTGGGAGTACTTTTCGGCGGTGTGGACTTCGTAGTTGGCTTTGTAGTAGAGGTAGTGTTCGGA
>JALWZI010000157.1 GCA_027002755.1 Campylobacteraceae bacterium
CGGTGGTGGTCTTCTTCACTGCCAAACTGGCCCGCAACGTAGGGCGCCTCAAGCGGGAGGAGAACCGGGCGGTGGAGGCCTTTCAGTCGGCGCTGACGGAGACGCTGGAACTTTTTCACCAGATCCGTGCGGCCAACAAAGAGGAGTATTTCTTCTCCCGGATCGTCCGGGAAGCGCGCTCGCTGCGGGACCGCTCCGTGGATTACGGGTACAAAAGCGACCGGGCGATGCGTCTCTCCTTTCTGATCTTTCTCAGCGGCTACGAACTCTTCCGCTCCGTCAGTATCCTGGCGGTGGCCTACGGCGGGCTCAGTGTGGGGCTGATGCTGGCGGTCTTCGGCTACCTCTGGATCATGATGACGCCGACCCAGGATGTGATCAATTTTCAATACGCTCTGGCCTCTGCCCGGGCCGCCTGCCGGCGGATCGACGGGATCTTCGCCATGGAACGGGAGCCGGAGGTCGAGCAAAGCGAGGATCCTTTCGCCGGGAAAGCCTCGGTGGCCATCCGCACGGAGAATCTCTCTTTCGGCTATCAGAAAGATCGTCAAATCCTCAAAGGGATCTCTCTAGAGATCCCTGCCGGATCCAAGGTGGCCGTCATGGGCCCCAGCGGCAGCGGCAAGACGACGCTGGCCAATCTCCTGGTGGGCTTCTACCCGGTTCAGGAGGGGGAAATCTACTACGACGAGGTTCCCTCCCGTCGCATCGCTCTCCCGGTGATCCGGGAACATATCCACGTGATCCTCCAGCACCCCAAGCTCTTTAATGATACAATGCGTTTCAACCTCACGCTGGGACGGGAGTACCCTCCCGAGCGGATCGAAACGGCGATCCGGATCGCCCAGCTGGAGGATGTGATCGCGACATTGGAGCAGGGGCTGGATACCCAGGTCGGGCGCGACGGCGTGCGGCTCAGCGGCGGACAGCGCCAACGGGTCGCCATCGCCCGGATGATCCTGCTCGATCCCGAAGTGGTGATCTTCGACGAGTCCACCTCGGCCCTGGATGTGCACACTGAGGCGAAACTCTTCGCAGAGCTGGAAGCCTATCTGCGTCCCAAGACGGTGGTCACCATCGCCCATCGCCTCAGTACCATCGAAAAGGCGGAGTATGTCTTCGTTCTGGAGGATGGCCGTCTGGCGGACCAGGGCACGCCCACAGAGCTGATGGCGCGGGAAGGAGGGTATTTCGCCCGAATGATTTGAATCATTCGGGTGAGTGAGGAATCAGGAATGAGGAATGAGGAATTTTGGTATGCGTTGCTTTGCAACACAATTTTTCGGAACCGGGAATTCATTCCCGGCAAAAGATGTGGGAGTAATAATCTCTCTCAGTTCTATGGACGCGAATGAATTCGCGTTTCCTGTGTCTGAGGAAGCGGAAATTTATTCCCGCAAGGCAGGGCCAATGCCCTGCCTCCCAATAACCTATACAC
This sequence comes from Campylobacteraceae bacterium, assembly GCA_027002755.1. Taxonomy (GTDB): domain Bacteria; phylum Campylobacterota; class Campylobacteria; order Campylobacterales; family Sulfurovaceae; genus Nitratifractor. The sequence continues at coordinate 1,439 of JALWZI010000157.1, forward strand.
CAATAGACCAATAACTAGAGAACCAAATGGACTACTTCCAAGCGATCATCATCGGGATCATCGAAGGTTTCACCGAATTCCTTCCCATCTCTTCGACCGGGCATATGATCGTAGCGGAGCACTATCTGGGGATCGCCGGGACCGATCTGACCAAGGCCTATGACGTGATCATCCAATTTGCGGCGATCCTGGCGGTGATGCTGATCTATCGGGAGAAGATCAGCTTCAAAAAGATCGTGCTCTGGGAGAAGCTGCTGGTGGCTTTCCTCCCCCTGGGGGTGATCGGCTTTCTGCTGCGGCATCAGATCAAGGCGCTCTTCAGTGTGCAGATCGTGGCGTGGATGTTCATCATCGGCGGGGCGGTCTTTTTGATCGTGGAGTATTTCTATGACGAGGAGGCCAAAGAGCGGGTCCACGACGTGGAGCAGGTGAGCTGGATGCAGGCGGTGGCCGTCGGCTTCGCCCAGGTCTTCGCGCTGATCCCCGGAACCTCCCGGGCCGGGGCGACCATCATCGGAGGTCTGCTGGCGGGGCTGGATCGCAAGACTTCGGCGGAGTTCTCCTTTCTCCTGGCGATCCCGGTGATGGCGGCGGTGAGCGGCTACGATCTGCTCAAACACTATCAGGAGTTCGCCCACGCCCAGTGGGGTCCCTACCTGGTGGGCTTCGTGGTGGCTTTCGTCGTGGCCTGGATCACCATCAAGCTTTTCCTGGCTTTCCTCTCCCGTTTTACTTTCGTCCCCTTCGGGATCTACCGGATCCTTTTCGGGGCCTTTCTGCTCTGGAGCATGGGGAAATAATCAGGAATGAGGAATGAGGAATGAGGAATTTTGGTATGCGTTGCTTTGCAACGCTTTTTATCTGGAGGCGGGACTTTAGTCCCGCATTTTGCAGGGCTCAAGCCCTGCCTCCAAATGACCAATGACTAATGACCAGTGACAAAAAACTTTGACTCTTTTGAGCTCCCTTCGGGGGATTCAGAAGGTTCAAAGGACCCGATCCGGGTTTGGGCCCGGTAGAGAAGTTTGAACGAGATTCCGGGGAGTGTTTTCCCCGTTTGTGCAAAGGTAAGCGTATGACATTCAGAGATTTCGACCTGCATCCCGAGGTGGCCAAGGGGGTCCGTATCGCCGGATTCAAAGAGCCCAGTCCCATCCAGAAAGAGGCGATCCCCATCATTCAGGAGGGCAGAGACCTGGTGGGCCAGGCCCATACCGGAACCGGCAAGACCGCCGCTTTCGGTCTGCCGATCCTGGACCGGATCGCCCGGGGAGAGGTGGAGCGGGCCCTGGTGATCACTCCCACCCGGGAGCTGGCAACCCAGGTGAGCGACGAGCTCTACCATCTGGGGCGTTTCGCCGGGATCCGCACCCTGGCGGTCTACGGCGGCGTCGGATACGGCCGGCAGATCGCCCTGATCCATCGCGGCGTCCAGATCGTGGTAGCGACCCCGGGGCGGCTCAAGGACCTCTACCAGAAGGGGAAGATCGATGTCTTTAACCCGGAGATCGTGGTGCTGGACGAGGCGGACGAGATGCTCGATATGGGCTTCCTCGACGATGTACGTGAGATCTTCGAATATATCCCCCAGAACCGCCAGACGCTGCTCTTTTCCGCGACGATGCCTGATCCCATCAAGGAGCTGGCCGATACGCTGCTCTACGAGCCGGAATTTGTCTCCGTCGTAGGAGAGGAGACCACCAAGAACGTGGATATCGAACAGCTCTACTATGTGATCAATGAAAACCAGCGGGACGAGGCGATCGTGCGGCTGCTGGAGACCGAGGATTACAACAAAGCGCTGATCTTCTGCCGGATGAAGCGGGAGGTTGACCGGCTGACGGAGCATCTCCGGGCCCTGGGCTTCAACGCCGCGGGTCTGCACGGCGACATCGATCAGATGGAGCGGGACGCCATCGTCAAATCCTACCGCCGGGGCGAGACCCGCATCCTCATCGCCACCGACGTGGCGGCCCGGGGGCTGGATATCAAGAACGTCACCCACGTCTTCAACTATCACATTCCCTTCGATCCCCAGAGCTATGTCCACCGTATCGGCCGCACCGGCCGTGCAGGCAAACAGGGCCGGGCGATCACCCTGGCCTCCACCGAGGAGTTCCGGGAGCTGCAACGGATCCGCAAAGAGGTGGGGGCGGATATGAAGCTGGCGACGCTCAAAGTCTCCGGCGGCGGCGGTATCGGGGACGAAGAGATCGAGATGCTGGGGCAGAAGCTTCAGGAGACGGCGATCCACCCCATGGCGGACCGGGTTCTGGAGACACTGGCGGATATGGACCAGGCCACCTTCATCCGCAAAGCGGTCAGCTATATCCTCGAGAACGAAACCTTCGATATGAGTGACAGGATCGGCTACGACGAGTCGGAACTGGAAACGATGCTCGGGGAGTTCGAAGCGCAGCAGCGTCAGGTGAAAACCGGCAAAAAGAGAAAAAGAAGAAGGTAGCTTTTTCTCTTAAGAGTCATCAAGGAAATCTATCCTACAATACCCCATCGCCAACGCAAAGGAGGGGGGATGGAGGTCCATCTCGTAAGCGAAAGTATCAAGTTCATGATACTGGGAATGGGGATCGTTTTTGTCTTCCTCTATATTCTGGTGCTGCTGATGCGTCTCCAGGCCTGGGTCATCGCCCGCTATTTTCCGGAGGAAGCTGCCCGCTCCGGCGAGGTGTCGCCGGCAGCCGACGAAGATGAAAGAGCCAGGGTCGCGGCGATCGTCGCGGCGGTGGCCGAATACCGCCGATCCCGCGGCACAAAGGGCTGAAGATGGCGAAACGTTATATCGATGTGATGGATACCAGCTTCCGGGACGGCTTTCAGTCGGTCTTCGGAGGCCGGGTGCTGATGGAGGATTTTTTCCCGGCGGTGGAGGCGGCCCTCGAGGCGGGGATCACCCACTTCGAGTTCGGCGGCGGGGCCCGCTTCCAGAGCCTCTTTTTCTACCTGCAGGAGAACGCCTTCGAAATGATGGACCGCTTCCGCGAGATGGTCGGCCCCAACGTCAATCTCCAGATCCTCGCCCGGGGGATCAATACGGTGATGCTCGACACCGGCAGCCGGGAGATGATCGATCTCTTCGCCAAACTGTTCGCCAAACACGGTACCACCACCGTCCGCAACTTCGACGCCCTCAACGATGTCAGGAACCTGGAGTACAGCGGTGCCTGCGTCAAAAAGTACGGCATGGCCCACGAAGTGGTAGTGACGATGATGGATCTGCCCCCCGGGTGCAAGGGGGCTCACGACGTGGCTTTCTACGAAAAGGTACTGCGCCAGATCCTCGACAGCGGTCTGGAGTTCGACAGTGTCGCCTTCAAAGACGCCAGCGGTACTTCCAATCCCCACAAAGTCTTCGAGACGATCCGGATGGCCAGGAAGCTCCTGGGGGTCAATACCCATATCCGGCTCCATACCCACGAGACCGCCGGGGTGAGCGTCGCCTGCTACCTGGCGGCGCTGGAGGGAGGTGCCAACGGCATCGACCTGGCGGCGGCTCCCGTAAGCGGCGGGACCTCCCAGCCCGACATGCTGACCCTGATGCACGCCCTCAAGGGGACCGACTATGATCTGGGAGGGCTGGAGCTTCAGAAGGTCCGGCAATATGAAAAGCGCTTCAAGGAGTGTCTCAAGGAGTACTTCGTTCCCCCCGAAGCGACCCGGGTCAACCCCATCATCCCTTTCGCCCCCATGCCCGGCGGCGCGCTGACCGCCAATACCCAGATGATGCGTGACAGCGGCAACCTGGACAAATTCGACGCGGTGATCGAGGCGATGACCGAAGTGGTGGAGAAGGGAGGCTACGGTACCTCCGTGACCCCGGTCAGTCAGTTCTACTGGCAGCAGGCCTACGCCAACGTCATGTTCGGTCCCTGGAAAAAGATCGCCCCCGGTTACGGCCGGATGGTCCTGGGCTATTTCGGTCGCACTCCCATGCCTCCCGATCCGAAGATCGTGGAGCTGGCGTCGGAGCAGCTGCATCTGGAGCCCACTACCGAAAACCCCATCGATATCGCCGATCGGGACGAGAAGAAATCGATCGCCTACTGGCG
>JALWZI010000158.1 GCA_027002755.1 Campylobacteraceae bacterium
GATAGAGGGTGATATGTCCGGGAACGTAGAGAAGAGAACGAAAGGGCTTGGCCCGGGCCAGAATGACGGCTTTTTTCTTCGCTTTGGGCAGCCCTTTGATCCGCAGGGCTTTGCCCGCCTTGGCCTGCTTGGCGGAGTTGCGCTTGAGGAAGATACCGAAGACTCCCAGAAAATCCCGGGTAGTGGCGGAGCAGTCCCGCGTCATCATCTTGCCGCCCCATCCGTAGGGTTCGCCGTAGAGTTCCCGGGCGACCTTCGCCACGTTACGGGGGGTGAAGCGCAGGGGCTTCAGGTCCGCCAGCTTGCGGGAGGGTGGGGTGACCCGCTGGAGCAGGGCGCTGCCGTCATTGCCTCGGGAGGCGGCCAGGAGCCATCGGCCGCTGCGATCCATGGGGAAGATCGTGCTGAGTTTGACGAGGGTGATCCGTTTTTTGCCGTTTTTCAGCCAGAGATCGTCCCGGACCGTAATGAAATAACGGCCGGTCTTGAAGGCTTTGACGAAGCGGTCGCCCACCAGCGCGATATCTTTCGTCAGCACCCATCCGTTGGCATGAGCCGCCTGGACGAAGGCCCATCTGCCGTCCCGGGAGTAGTGGGAGAGGTAGAGGGGGACGTTGGGGTGGAGTTCACTGTTCTGGAAATAGTCGAAGGGGAAGCCCTCGGTGTTTTTCCAGGGATCCCGGTAGGCAGGAGTGCGGGTGGGCAGGGCCCGCAGGTCGGTATGGCGTACGGAGATCGCCCGGGCGCCGACACTGCCGAGCTTCTCCATTTGGGCGTTGCGGATCCATCCTTCGATAACGTTGGAGGGGATGAGGCGCTTTCGGGCATCATAGATCTTTTTCTTCCGGACGAAAGGGATCACCCAGAGCAGCTCCTCTTTGGGCTCTTCGATCCGGTAACCCGCTTCCCAGGGACTGAAGTAGATGCGGTTGTACTCCCGGTCGTAGCTGAGCTGCCGGCTCCGCGGGATCGGTTTGAGCTGCCGGGCGTAGTAGGCAGGATTCTGGGGAATGGTCTTCATATCCCGGACACTCTTGAAATGAAGCCGGTCGATGGCGCTGCGGGGTCGGTGACCCGGTTCCAGGTGCCAGGCGGCCATGAGCCAGAGAGGAAGCAGCAGGAGCGTCAGGATACGGAACATATGCACTCCTTAACGATTGAGCAGCCAGAGGATGAGGCTGAAGAGGATAGAGAGCAGCAGCATCGAGCCCAGCGGCGCGTAAAAGACGAAATGCTCCCCTTCGTACCGGAAGTCGCCGGGCAGGTGCCCGAACCACTCCAGTAGCCCCCATTTCATCGCGATTCCCGCCAGCAGAAGGATCAGCCCGGCTCCGATGAGAAGGTTCCCCATCTCCCCTCCCTTTCTACATCGTTTCTAATTCTCTACTTTACACGATTTTCCCCCAATCTTTTATTGGGATCGGGATATAACGAAAAATCTGAAAAAAAATAAAGTTTGTTTTGACGGGAATGACAGTGTGCCCCCCTTTTTTCTCTTCTCCCGATACTCCTGATATAATGGCTTCATCGATAACTATATTTCCAAATATGAGGCAACATGGTACTACAGATAGAGGCGGCGAAACCGGAGTGGATCCTTTGGGGAAGCGGGGGAGTATTTGTCGGGATATTACTGGCCGGCTTGGTCGGCTGGATGATCTTTCGCAGAAAGAAGAGACACTGGATCATGGAACGGGAGGCGTTGAACCGACGGCTTGAGCAGAATGTGGCTGTGGGAGAGTCGTTGCAGCGGGAGCTGACGGAGGAGCGACTGGCCCGAATCCGGGCGGAGACGTCGCTGGAGTGGATCCCTGAACTGAGTCGGATGCTTGAGAAGCGGGAGGCGGAGATCGCGGGGCTTCAGGAGGCCCTGAAGGAATCGGCAGCGCAACGGAGTGCCCTGGCAAGTCGTCTTGAGGAGCAGGAGCGCCATTACAGTCAACTGACCGGGGAGCTCAAGGAAGCAAGAGAGGAGCTGCAGCGGCAGTTTCGGAGCCTGGCGGGGGAGATCATGGAAGAAAACGCCCTGCGTTTCCAGAGCGTCTCCCGGGAGGGGGTGGCCCAGATCCTGCGGCCGCTTCAGCAGCAGGTGGAGCGCTTTCGTAAACGGGTGGACGAGGTGCATACCCAGGAGAGTCGTGAGATGGCGGCGCTCCTGACGGAGATCCGGACCCTCCGGGAGCTCAACCGGCAGATCTCCGACGAGGCACGCAATCTCACCCGGGCTCTCAAAGGGGAGCACAAGAGCCAGGGGATCTGGGGAGAGATGGTCCTGGAGCGCATCCTGGAGGCTTCGGGGCTCCGGGAGGGGGAGGAGTTTGAACGGGAGATGAGCCTGAGAGACGGTGAGGCACGTCGCTTCCGTCCCGATGTCATCGTACACCTGCCCGGCGGCAGGGATGTGGTGATCGACGCCAAAACCTCTCTGAATGCCTACGAGCGCTATATCGCCGCAGAGAGTGAAGAGGAGCGTCGGATCCAGGCTCGGGCACATCTGCAGGCGGTCAAAGCCTATATCGGGGAACTGGGCGACAAAAACTATGCCAATCTTGAGGGGATCGAGACCCTTGATTTCATCTTTATGTTCCTGCCTATCGAGGGGGCGTTGAGCCTGGCGATGCAGGAGGATCCGAGGCTTTACGAACGGGCGCTGGAACGCCAGATAATCCTGGTCAGTCCCACCACGCTGCTGGTGGCTCTGCGGGCGGTGGAGAGCAGCTGGAAACAGGAGCGCCGCAATCGCAATGCCCGGGAGATCGCCAAGCGGGCCGGTGCGCTCTATGACAAATTCGCCCTCTTCGCCGCCGATCTGGAGAAACTGGGCCGTCAGATCGAGACGCTGCGGGGTACCTACGAGACCACCTGGAACCGTCTGGGAACCGGCCGGGGCAATATCCTCCGCCAGATCGAAGGAATCCGGGAACTGGGTGCCCGCACCAGCAAAGAGCTGCCCAAAAAGCTGCGGGAGGAGATGAAAGAGGGGTGAAGTGTGAGTGTGAGTGTGAGTGGGAGTTTGGGTGGGAGTGTGAGTGGGAGTGATTCGTTGTTGTGATTATGTCAGTGTCGAAAATGAATAAAAGGGTCCGGATATTTTGTATATTTGATAATGGAGAAAGAAAAGCGTGGTCGGGGTGACAGGATTTGAACCTGCGACCTCCTCGTCCCGAACGAGGCGCGCTACCAGGCTGCGCCACACCCCGATATGATTTCGGAGCGTATTTTATCCTTTTTTCCTTACACTCGGGGCAGGGGCTGTCTCCCCGGAGGGGTCAGACCTCCTCTTCGCTCTCGTCCAGGAAGATCCTGTCGGGGCAAGGGAGGCGTTCCAGGGTTTTGTCCCCGGTTTGGGGGTCGAGGATCACCCGATAGAGCGCTCCGCTGATGAGCGCGGGTTTGAAGTCGAAACTCTCCACCTCCAGCCGGTTCTCCCCGTATCGGCTCCGGGTGGGGACCAGGGTATCGCAGAGATAGTCGAAATAGCTTTCGGTGAGGATCTCGTAAGTGTCCAGACCGATACTGCAGTCGTAATAGCCCAGCTCCGTCTCCTCGGCACGGAAAGTCTCCGTGTCACTTTCCGTCCCCAGGTCCCAGACCCCCCGGCCCTCTTCACTTCGCAGATAGAAGATCTCTCCGGGTTCCGCCCGCTGGATAATGGCCAGAGGTTCGGTAATGGGGATGTTCTTCAATGTCAGAGCGTCCCGATCGAGCTCCTGCTCTTCGGCACCGTCGACCGTGACCGTCAGCACGTCCAGAGTTTCGGGATCCACGCCCGTGACGACCTCCGCCGCTTCGAGCAGATCCAGCTCTCCGCTCTCGACCAGGGCATTCACATCCTCCATATACCGCAGGAGGTCCTCACGGTCCGTCAGATCGTAGGCATCGCTCTCGATCCCTTCCGGTTCCAGCTGGTCCAGGTTGTAGATCCCCACTTTTTTGGTCGTCCCTTCCAGATGAATCGAAATCTCCATCTTTCACTCCTTCGCTTTTTTCTGTACTATACCAGACAGTAGCCTTTTTGGGGGCGACTCAGGTAGCCAAAGGAGAAAAAAATGACCGTCAGTGCCGGGATTCTGCCCTATCGCCGGGGACCGAACGGGACCGAGGTTTTCCTGATCCACATGGGCGGCCCCTATTGGAAGCACAAAGCACGTTCCTGGAGTATCCCCAAAGGGATCGTGGAGGAGGGGGAATCGATCGAAGCGGCGGCCCGTCGGGAGTTCGCTGAAGAGACCGGAGAGCCGATCGAAGGGGATCTCATGGACCTGGGAGAGGGGCGCAGCGGTTCGAAGCGGTTGCGGATCTTCGCCGCCGAAGCTCCGCAGCTCTCCGAGACGATCCGTTCCAACACTTTCCGTATCGAGTGGCCGCCCCACACCGGAAAAGAGCAGACCTTTCCCGAAGCGGACCGTGCCGCCTGGGTCTCGCTCGAGAAAGCGCGGAAGATCCTGGTCAAAAGTCAGCTCCCCTTTCTCGATCGGCTGGAAGAGAAGCTGGGCTCCTAGAGATCTTCTCCCAGGACATAGGCCAGTTCGTAGTAGTTGTTGACGATATATTCGAAATCGTTTTTGCTCTCTTCGGTGGCGGCGACGAGGAGCCGCATCCCTGCCTCCAGAGGCAGATCGTCTCCCGGCATGAGCTCGATACGCTTCTCGTCCCATTTGCAGAGCAGAATGAGCAGCGGCAGCTTCTCTTCCCGGTTCGCCCGGGAGCGTCGCAGCGCTCCCAGAGGGATTTGACGTCCTTTTTTCAGCTCTTTGGCCAGGGCGTAGGCGTGATCCTCGTCGAGGGTGATCTCGAAGTGCATCGGGTTCTCCCCGAGGATGGCGTGCATCCGCTCCACCACTTTCGCCCCCCACGCTTCGTCTTTGGTATGCAGAAGCCGGACGAATCGGTAAGCCAGAGGCCTGGCGATGAAGAGATAGGTGAACTCCGCGAGAATGTGCTCGAGAATATAGACACGATTGATCCGGGCGGCCCGGAAAATACTCAGGTCGTCCAGGGTGTTCTCCCGCCCGATGGTATAGATCTTGGGGTTTAGCTTTTTGGCGGTGGCCAGGATAGTGAGGTTGATCAGGTCGTCCTTGGTCGCGGCGATGATGGCGTCGGCCTCCTTGACCCCCGCCTCGAGGAGGGTTTTGTAGTCCTCCCCGTCCCCGAAGACGGCACTCTGTTTCTCCTCTTTGTAGTCGGTGGACTTGATATCGATATAGCTGTAGGGGATCCCCGCTTTCTTCAGGGCCCGCTCCAGAGCGTGCCCCATCCGTCCGTAACCGCAGATGATATATTTGCCTTTCGGCAGGTTCTCCCGATTCCGCACCTTGAGGATATGGCCGAAGATCCACATCTCCAGGAGCCAGAGGCTGGGAGAGGTGAGGGCCAGGTACATGCGGTTGGAGACGAAGAGGAAGGGATCCTCGATGTAGCGGACCCCCAGGTTGCGGAGGTGTTCGCTCTGGGTCTTGGTGGTGGATTTGATGACCAGTTTGATCCGTTTGTTGAGG
>JALWZI010000159.1 GCA_027002755.1 Campylobacteraceae bacterium
TACAAGTATCGACAACCCCGAACCCAGGATCTACCGGGTCACCAACGAGTTCGAGTTCAGCACCCTCTGCGGCGCCGGGCGCTTCGGTTACGATTTCGAGAACCGGGGTGCCGGCAAAGACCCCGAAAAACTGGCGGCAGCCGTGGAGGCTTTCCGTCGGGCCGAGACGATCCGTTTCGCTTCGGTCCTCAGCAACGAAGAGGCCCTCTTGCTGCGTCGTATCGCCGAGAAGACGGGGGCGAAGCTGGTCTGCGACGACGCCCGGGGCTTCCAGAAGTTCCTCCGGGCCTATCGGGAGGCCTCCGGACGGAACCTTCCCACGGCCGACCTGGAGTGGATCCGCCGGAGCCGGGTGATCGTCACACTGGGAACCCGGCTCTACGACGACGCCCCCATGGTCAAGTTCGCCGTGGCCACCGCCAGCCGGCGGGAGAAGGCCCAGGTGATCTACTGCCATCCCATGGAGGACCCGAGGCTTCAGAATCAGGTGACCCAGTTCATCAAATACGAGGCGGGGAGCGAAGAGGGGGTCGCGGCACTGCTGGCGGCGACACTGATCGACGGAGAGAAGGTTCCCGAAGAGCTTGCCGCGCTCCTGGAAGGGCTGGATATCGGATACCTGAGCGCCGAGAGCAACGTCTCCGAGGAGGAGCTGGACCGCCTCAAACTGACCCTCTGGAAACGGCAGCGTTTCACGCTGATCGTGGGAGAGGATCTCTACAACCATCCCCGCACGGAGAACATCGCCAGACTTCTGGCGGCCATCGAGCGTCACAGTGAATTCAGGATGCTGGTGATCCCTCCCGCCTCCAACACCCTGGGAATCTCCCTGATCTGCGATCTGGCCGACGAGGCGCAGGGGTATACCGTGGGGGTGAACGCTCCCGGGGATTTCACCCTGAGCGCACTGGGAGACGGAGATCTGGATCTGCCGGCGATGAACCAGCAGGAGGGGACCCTGGTCAATCAGGAGGGGCGGCTGGTCCCGACCCATCCTGCACTGCCTTACGGAGGCTGGGAGCTGGCGGATATCGCCCGCGAACTGGGGCTGGAGCTGGAGCACGTGATCGATCTGACACCCCAGCTGCCGGCGGAAGAGGGCTTCCGTGCCGTGGCCTTCGACGATCTGCCCGACTACTTCGATGCTGTGGGTGGTGAGCACCGGGGATATCTGCTGGAGCGGCAGGAACGGGGCGAAGCCCTGAGACTCCCCGAGGAGCCCGAAGAGCTGGAGAGTTACGACGGAACGGTGCTTTATCGCTGTAACCCCGGGAAACAGTTCTCCCCCTTCACCGCCAAAGCCCATCAGCTGCAGGAGGAAGCGTTCCTCCTCGGTTCGGCCCAGTTTGCTATGGCCGCCCGACTGGAGGACGGAGACCGGGTCCGTTTCGTCCAGGACGGCATCGAGTATGAACGGGTGTTTCGGATTGATACGACGATGAAGGGAACCGTGGCGGTCAACCCCACATTCGACAGGGGGCTAAGGAGCTTTGCGATATCCTCTTACAGATTCAGCCCCGTAAAAATAGAGAAGGCAGGGAAGGCCGATGAGTAAAAACGAAATCACCATTACGATCGACGGTGTGGAGTGCCGGACCACGGAGGGAGAGTATATTCTCAACGCGGCCCGGGCCAACGGGATCTTTATCCCCGCCATCTGTTACCTGACCCGCTGTTCGCCCACCCTGGCATGCCGGATCTGCCTGGTCGAGGCTGACGGCAAACGGGTCTACTCCTGCAACGCCAAAGCCAAAGAGGGGATGGAGATCGTCACCCAGACCGAAGAGATCCTCGAAGAGCGACGGGCGATCATGGAGGTCTACGACGTCAACCACCCCCTCCAGTGCGGTGTCTGCGATCAGCACGGGGAGTGCGAACTGCAGAACTACACCCTGGAGCTGGGGGTCGACTCCCAGCACTACGCTATCGCCGATACGCTGCGGGAGACCAAAAACTGGTCGAGTGTCCTTCACTACGATGCAGGGCTCTGTATCGTCTGTGAGCGCTGTGTCACCGTCTGTAAGGACATGATCGGAGACAGCGCACTCAAGACCGGTCCCCGAGGCGGCGGTCCCCTGGACAAGGGCTATAAGGAGACGATGCCCAAAGATGCCTACGCCATGTGGAACAAGCTTCAGAAGTCGATCATCGTCCCCAGCAACGGCACCGAACACACCAACTGCTCCGATTGCGGGGAGTGTACGGCAGTCTGTCCCGTCGGGGCATTGACCGAGCGGGACTTCGTCTACAAGGCCAACCCCTGGGAGCTCAAAGCGATCCCCGCCACCTGTGCCCACTGCTCCAGTGGATGTCACCTCTATTACGAGACCCGCTTCACCTCCATCGACAACCCCGAGGAGATGATCTTCCGGGTCAAGAACGAGTGGAACTTCCAGTCTCTCTGTGGGGCGGGACGTTTCGGATATGACTATGAAAATCGGGACGTGACAAAAGACGAGTCCGCTTTCGCCCAGGCCGTCAAAGCCCTGGAAAAGGCTGAAACGATCCGCTTCTCCTCGATGATCAGCAACGAAGAGGCGCTGATGCTCCAGCGCCTCAAAGAGGAAAAAGGCATTCGGCTGGTCAACCCGGAGGTCCGTCCTTTCCAGCGTTTTCTCGCCGCCTATGCCAAAAGCAGCGGCCGCAGCCTCTACGGCAGTGATTACCGGGAGATCATGGAAGAGAGCGATTTCGTCGTCAGCATCGGTGCGGCGCTGCGCAACGACAACCCCAACGCCCGCTACGCCTTCAACAACGTTCAGAAGATGAACAAAGGGGCCGGGCTCTATTTCCATCCGGTCGGGGACACTCTGGTTCCCACCTTCGGCAAGAGCGTCGAGTGCATCACCCACAAACCGGGGCAGGAGGAGCAGGCGCTCTATCTGGTTCTGGATCTCTTCGCCGACAAAGAGGCTTTGCCCGACTACCTCCGGGAGTATCTGGAGGGGTTCCACGAAACCCGCAAGAAGACGGTCAAGGAGAAGGTGATGAAAGAGGTCACCGAGATCGTCAAGGACGAGGAGACCGGTGAAGAGAAAGAGGTCAAAAAGAAGGTCCCGGAGATGGTGGAGAAGGAGGTGGAGTACGATCACAACCTCCTGGTCGAAGCCCTGGGGGCCGATCCCGTCGCCTTCGCCGAGAGTTTCGAAAAGATGATGAAGAAGAAAGAGTCTTTCGCTCTGATCCTCGGGGAGGATCTCTACGGACAACCCCGCTGGGAAAACCTGGCGAAACTGGCGGCGCTGGCGGAGAAACACTGCGGGATGAAGCTGGTGATGATCCCGCCCAAGTCCAATGCCCTGGGCGTCGCCCTGATCTGCGATCTGGACGACGAGGCGGAAGGATACACCGTCGGGTACAACCAGCCCGGCGATTTCCGCCTGAGCGCCCTGGGCGACGGGGACCTGGATATGCCGGCGATGAACCAGCAGGAGGGAACGATGACCACGATGAACAAACGGGTGGTCCCCACCAACGCGGCGCTGGAGTACGGCGGCTATACCCTCAACGATCTGATGAACGCACTGGGCCTGGGCAAGCGTCTGACCGTGGACTGGACGATGGAGCTGCCGGTGGATCGGGGCTTCCAGGCGGTGGCCTTCGACGACCTGAAAGACGGCTTCCTCAACGACGGCACGGAGATCCGGGGCTATGCGCTGACTGCGATCCGGGGACGGGCCTCCACCGCCAAGGCCAAACCGGCCTCCGACGAAGCGGTTCTGGAGGGGACGATCGCCTATCGGTGCAACCCCCAGCGTCAGTTCAACGATTTTACCGACAAGGCTCATCAGATCTTCGAGGCCTTCGCCCTCTATGCTTCCCCCGAAAAGGCGGAGGAGCTGGGTGAGAAGGTGGAGGTGCTCTTCGAGGAGGGCCGCCTGACCCTCGAGGTGATCGCGGATGAGCGGATGACCGGGGAGATCGTGGCGATTCCCGACTTCAAGGCTTCGGCGGATGTCTATCGCCTCTTCGGCGAGAGCCGCTATGCCAACGTAACTCTGAAAAAGGTGTAAGTCATGGATGGATATATCATCGGAACAATCATCAAGGCCGTCCTGGTCCTGGCGATCATCTCCGCCCTGGCGGGATTCGGGACCTATATCGAGCGGAAGGTCCTCGCCTTTATGCAGCGCCGACTCGGGCCCATGCATGTCGGGCCTTACGGCTTGCTGCAGATCCTGGCTGACGGGATCAAACTCTTTACCAAAGAGGATTTCATCCCCAGCGGCGCCAACCGGTTGATCTTCATGATCGCCCCGGCGATCACCGCGATGACCGCTTTCATCGCCCTGGCGGCGGTACCGCTGCTGCCGGAGTTTACTCTCTTCGGCGTAACGGTCCGTCCCATCATTGCCGATATCAATGTGGGGATCCTCTTCGTACTGGGGATGATGGCGGCAGGCCTCTATGGGCCGCTGCTGGCGGGACTGGCCCAGAACAACAAATGGGGACTGCTGGGTGCCGCCCGGACGGCGGTGCAGTTCCTGAGTTACGAGGTGGTCACGGGGCTCTCCATCCTGGCCCCCATCATGATCGTCGGCTCCCTTTCTCTGATCGATTTCAACAACTATCAGGCGGGCGGAATCGGTGATTGGCTGATCTGGAAACAGCCGCTGGCCTTCGTTCTCTTCCTGATCGCCGGATTCGCCGAGACCAACCGGACCCCCTTCGATCTGCTGGAGCATGAGGCGGAGGTGGTTTCCGGATACGCCACCGAGTACAGCGGAATGCGCTGGGGAATGTTCTTCATCGGGGAGTATGCCAACATGATCACCATCGGCTTCCTGGCCTCCCTGATCTTCCTGGGCGGCTTCAACCCCTGGGGCTTCATCCCCGGCGGTCTGGCGATCATTCTGAAGGTGAGCTTCTTCTTCTTCCTGATGCTCTGGGTTCGGGCCTCCTGGCCGCATATCCGGCCCGATCAGCTGATGTGGCTCTGCTGGAAAGTGCTGATGCCTCTGGCGGTAATCAATGTGACCCTTACCGGTCTTGTCATGATGTTTTAAGGAGTGGCTATGAGTCTGGAACAATTCAAAAACAGAAACGTCGGTACCCAGGCGTATCGGATGCTGGACCTGGAGCCGACTCCCGAGACCGGGTGGGGACGTTTCAAGCGGGTGGTACGCCGCAGTGTAAAACTGGAGCTCTTCACCGGGTTGAAGGTCACCTTCCGGGAGATGGTCAAAGCGCTTTTCATGGGAGAGATGCATACGACCAAATATCCTTTCGAAAAGCTCCCGATCGCGCCCCGTTATCGGGCGATCCACGAGATGAAGCGTCTGCTGGAGAGCGGCCACTACCGCTGTATCGGCTGCGGTCTCTGTGAAAAGATCTGTATCGCCGACTGCATCCGGATGGATACCCGCTACGACGAGAATCAGCGTAAAGAGGTGAGCGAATACACCATCAACTTCGGACGCTGTATCTTCTGCGGCTACTGTGCGGAGGTCT
>JALWZI010000160.1:0-10652 GCA_027002755.1 Campylobacteraceae bacterium
CGAAGTTCTCCCTGAAGTGGCCGGTGCGGATCACCCTGGTGGTTCTCATCGCCGCCTTCTTCGCCCATACACTGGGGCTGGGGTTGCGCTGGTATATCGCCGGACACGCCCCCTGGTCCAACGCCTATGAATCGATCCTCTATATCGCCTGGGCCACGGTACTGGCGGGATTCGTCTTCTCCCGCCGCTCTCCTCTGACCCTGGCGGCCACGTCAGTTCTGGCGGGGATCTTCCTCTTCGTGGCCCATCTGAACTGGCTCGATCCCCAGATCACCAATCTGGTCCCGGTGCTCAAATCCTACTGGCTGATGATCCACGTGGCGGTTATCACCGCCAGCTACGGTTTCCTGGGGCTGGGGGCGCTGCTGGGGATGCTGGTGCTGATCCTCTTCATCCTCAGGGGCAAGGAGGGTGATCCCGACATCGATCGGGCCATCAAAGAGCTGAGCATCATCAACGAAATGACCCTGCTCATCGGCCTGGCGCTCATCACGCTCGGGAATTTCCTGGGCGGGGTCTGGGCCAACGAATCCTGGGGCCGCTACTGGGGCTGGGACCCCAAGGAGACCTGGGCGGCGGTGACGATCCTGGTCTACGCGGCAGTGGTCCATATGCGCTTCATCCCGAAGCTCAACTCCCTTTACGCTTTCAACGTGGCGGCGGTCCTGGCCTACAGTTCGGTCATCATGACCTACTTCGGGGTCAACTACTATCTCAGCGGTATGCACTCCTACGCCGCCGGAGATCCGGTGCCCATCCCGGGATGGGTCTGGCCCGCCGTGGCGTCGGTCTTTGTCCTGATTCTGCTGGCAGCCCGCAACCGCAGGCTGAAGTAGCGGGGCCTTCCTCCTTCCGCTTCCGGATTTTCTAAGAGCATTCATAGTATCATTGCATCCGTTTTTCCCATGCCCCCATCGCTTAACAGGATAAAGCAGGGCCCTCCTAAGGCCTAGCTGGAGGTTCGAGTCCTCCTGGGGGTACCAGTGTTTCCGATCTTCAGCACTTTTTGGTATAATGCGCCTCCAAAGTCCTGATGAGTCTCTTACCGTCAAAGAGAGTTGTCAGAACTTTTCAACACACTATTCAAGGAAGTACAATGACCGTTATCAGACTGACCCGCATGGGACGCAAAAAGAAGCCTTTCTACCGCATCGTCGTTACCGACAGCCGCAAGCGCAGAGACGGAGGCTGGATCGAGTCCATCGGTTACTACAACCCCGTCTCCAAAGAGAAAGAGGTCAAGCTCGACGAAGAGCGCCTCAACTACTGGCTCAGCGTCGGTGCTCAGATGAGCCCCACCGTCAAGCGTCTCGCCGGCAAGAAGTAAGTCCCTCCATGGTCCGGGACTTCATCCTCTCCTACGCCCGGCTCATCGTCCGACATCCCGAAGCGCTGCGTCTCGAAGAACGGCCGCTGGATGAGCAGTACGACGAGATCCTCCTCTATGCCCATCCGGATGATGTGGGCAAGCTCATCGGCAAAGAGGGCCGCATGATCAACGCCATCAAAACCGTCATCTCCGGCTGCAAAGCCAAAGGCGGCAAAAACTACCGGGTGAATGTCCGGCCGATCGACTGATCCCCATGAAAAAAGAGCGTTTCCTCATCGCCCAGGTCGGGCGGACCGTCGGTCTCGGCGGTGATCTGAAATTCCACCTCCATACCGATTTTCCCCAGCAGTTCCGCCCCGGCGTAACCCTGCAGAGCAGCCGGGGTCCTCTGACCGTGGCCGCCTACAATCCCAAACGGGGACTGATCCGCTTCGCAGGGTATGAGAGCCCCGAAGCGGCCAAAGCTCTCACCAACGCCAAAATCTACAGCGACGAAGCCCAGACCCGGGAGCTCTGTCCTCTCAAGGAGGGGGAGCACTACTGGTTCGAGATCATCGGGGCGGAGGTGAAAGAGGGGGACGAAGTTCTGGGAAAGGTCCGGGAGATCCAGCGGATGCTGGAGGTGGATTACCTCCTGATCGGGACCGATGATGCGCTGCGTGAGGCGGGACTGCCCGAGACCTTTCTGCTTCCTTACATCCCCCGCTATATCCTCTCCTTCGATCCGGAGACGAAGGTTCTGCAGACCCGGGACGCCCGGGAGATTCTGGAGGCGAGCTGATGCGCTTTACCTTCGTCACGCTTTTTCCCGAGATTGTGGAGGGCTATTTCGGTGCCTCGATCCTGGGCCGTGCCCGGGAGGCGGAGCGGATCGCCGTCGACTTCGTCAATCCCCGGGATTACAGCGCCAGCCGCTACAAAAAAGTGGACGAGCCGATGATCGGGGGCGGGGCGGGGATGCTCATGTCTCCTCAGCCTCTGGACGATGCGTTGAAAGCCCTCAAAGCCGATTCCCCGGAGGCTCATGTGATCTTTCTCACCCCGGTCGGAAAACCCTTCCGCCAGAGCGACGCCAAACGCCTGGCAAAGCGGAAGCATCTGGTCCTGGTAGCGGGTCGTTACGAGGGGATCGACGAACGGATCATCGAACTGCACGCCCACGAGGTCTTCAGCGTGGGGGACGCGATCCTCACCGGGGGCGAACTGCCGGCGATGATGGTCTGCGATGCCGTCAGCCGGCTCCTTCCGGGGGTCCTGGGCAACCAGGCCTCTCTGGAAGAGGAGAGTTTCGAAGCGTCACTCCTGGAAGCACCCTCCTTTACCAAGCCGGACGAGTTCCGGGGAAAGCGTACGATTTCAGAGTTTCTAAAGGGTAATCATAGTAAAATCGCAGCCATTAAAAATCGGATGGCTTTGGCGAAAACCAAGTATTTCCGACCCGATCTATATCAACGAGCGAAGGCAAAAGTATGAAAAACAAGTACATCGAGAGCTTTGAAAAAGCCCAGGTCGAAGGGAAAAACATCCCCGATTTCCGTGCCGGTGACACTGTCCGTGTCGCCGTCCGCATCAAAGAGGGGAACAAAGAGCGCGTCCAGAACTTTGAGGGCGTCTGTATCTCCATGCGCGGTGAAGGGACCGGCAAAAGCTTCACCGTCCGCAAAATGGGTGCCAACAACATCGGCGTCGAGCGGATCTTCCCCCTCTACTCCGAGAGCATCGAGAGCATCGAGGTTGTCCGCCGCGGCCGGGTTCGCCGTGCCAAGCTCTTCTATCTGCGCGATCGGAAGGGGAAGGCCGCCCGCATCAAAGAACTCCGGCGAAAGTAATCTTTTGTTCCGCTTCACTGCATCTTTGCAGGAGCGGTTCAGTCACTTACTATTCGTAAGCTCCTTCTCCACAACCTGCAAATCTACAGCAAATCGAAACAAAATCTTTACTTTCGATCCATTTATTATACTCTCTCATGAAAAAAATCCTTTATAAAATCACCCTGCCTCTTCAGTATCTCCTGGTCTTTCTCTTTATCGTTTTCGAGGAGTTCATCTGGGAGGGGATCGCGGTTCCTGTCGGGGAGTATCTGCGCTCTCTGCGGCTCCTGCAGGCACTGGAGCGTGCAGTTCGGAAGATGAACCGCTATCTGATCCTGGTGCTCTTTGTCCTGCTCTTCGGCGGGGTGGAGCTGGCGGGGGTGACGGCAGGGATTCTGATCGTGCAGGGGATGATCCTGCCGGGTCTCCTGCTCTACGGGCTCAAGATCCCCATCGCCGCCTTTACTTTCTGGCTCTTCGGTGTCAGCCGGGAGCAGCTTCTCTCCTTTGCCTGGTTCGCCTGGGCCTACGAGCGAATCCTGGCTTTCCTTGCCTGGCTGAAATCGAGCGAGATCTACCGCAAAAGTATGGCAGCGGTTCATCGTCTCAAAGAGGAGCTGCGCCGAATCTGGCAGCAGATCAAAGTTGTTCTCCCTGCCGGAGAGAACGGCCTTCTGCATCGGCTCAAGGCGCTCTACCGTAGGGTGCGTGACGAGCTGCGGCGCAACAGGATGCGGTGAGTATTCGCTTTTAGAGGCTGCGGTTCTTCATCGCCTGGGCCGCTTCCCGATCGAGGGTGCGGCGCTTGAGGGTTTCGCGTTTGTCGTGGAGTTTTTTCCCTTTGGCCAGGGCGATGGAGAGCTTGGCCCGGTTGCGTTCGTTGAAGTAAAGCATCAGAGGGACGATGGTGAGCCCCTCTTTGTTGACTTTGCCGTAGAGTGAGTGGAGCTGCTTTTTGTGAAGCAGCAGCTTGCGGGGAGCGCGCTCTTCTCTGGCGAAGTGGCGGTTGGCGGTCTCCAGGTGGCCGATGTGGGCGTTGAGGAGCCAGAGTTCGCCCTTGATGAAGCGGCAGTAGGCGTCGTTGATATTGACCCGTCCCTGGCGCAGCGCTTTGACCTCGCTGCCCTGAAGCTCGATTCCCGCTTCGTACTTCTCCAGGATCTCGTATTCGTGTCTGGCTTTTTTGTTCTGGGCGATGATTTTGATGGCCATGGGTCCGCTTTCACTCTTTGGGGTTCGTGGCGGAATTATAGCACGTGGCACGCCGCGGAGGCGTGATCATTGGTGATTAGTCATTGGTCATTGGGGAAGGGCAGTGAGATCCGCTTTGCGGATCGGCAGTGGGCAATGGGCCTTGAGTGCGCCTCCAATGCAGTTTTTGGTCATTAGTCAATGGCTATTGGAGGCAGGGTTTCAGCCCTGCATGCGGGACTGAAGTCCCGCCTCCATAAACACGCGTTGCGAAACAACGCCCCGAAACTCCTAATTCCTAATTCCTAATTCTTCATTTTGAAAAAGCTGCTTCCGCTGCCGCTGAAGAACCAGCCGGGTCGGGCGTAGTCCCGGAGCCTGGGGCAGGCCAGCAGGGCGGCGGGGTAGAGGTCGTTGAGTTTTTCCGGATCGGCGATGCGCTCCAGGAGTTCGGCGGAGGGGATCCGTTCCCAGCCGAGGAAGGAGAGGGGATCGATGTCGGAGAGGAAACGCTCTTTGAAGACTCTGTAAACTGCTGCGGTGTCACAGGCGACGGGGGGTGTCTCGATCTCCAACGCCAGAGGCTCCTCGTCGAAAGGTTCCACGATCTCTCCGAAACCCGAAACATTGGCGCTGGGGCAGTCGTAGATGAAAAAGGGGATATCGGCTCCTATGGTCGAGCCGATCCGGGCCAGTTCGTCGGTGGAGAGCTTCAGATCGCAGACCTGCTTTGCCAGGCGCATGAAAGCCGCGGCGTCGGAGCTGCCGCCCCCCAGGCCGGCCTGGGAAGGAATGCGCTTCTCCACCACCACCTTGTGGTGATAGAAAAACTCCAACAGATCCAGATCTCCCGTGGCTTCGTTGAGGGCTTTCCAGGCTTTGTAAACGGTATTGGACTCCCTGGGCACACCGGGGCAGCCTTCGATCGTGAAGGTTTCGCACTCACAGGGCACGAAACGGATCGTGTCGTAGAGATCCGTCACCTGCATGAAACGGGAGAGGAGGGTGTGGTAGCCCTCTTTGTGTCCGGTGATCTTGAGGAAGATGTTGACTTTGGCGGGAGCTTTGATGGTCATCGGAGAGGCCTCCGATGACCATCAGTGGGTAGTGGGTAGTGGGTAGTGGGTAGATTTTTAATGGAGAATTGAGAATTGAGAATGGAGAATTTTGGGGCGTTGCTCCACAGCGCGTGTTTTTGAAGGCGGGACTTCAGCTCCGCAATGCAAGGCTGAAGCCCTGCCCCTAATAACCAATAACCAATAACCAATAACGGCGCCGCAGGCGCCTTCACTTGCGACTTGCGACTTTCGACGTTCATCCTCCCTCTCCTTTATACTTTTCGATCCGATTGAGTCGGTACTTTATTTCACCCTCTTCAAACTCCAGGATACTGAAGAACCTGTCGGTCTCGACCACATAGAGGCCGTTCTCCTGTTTTTCAAAAAAGCGGGGTTGGAGCTTTTTGCCGAGTTCCAGCCACTGGGGATCGCCGAAGTAGCGGTTTTTGGGCAGGGCCAGGTAGTCGAGGGGGTCGAGGGGCTCCTGCTTGCCGATCCGGAACTTTCCTTCCCGGAGGCGCCGGAGGCTGCTGAGGGTGCCGGGGAGGTCCAGGGCCTCGGCGATCATCGCTCCCAGGCTGCGGATGTAGGTGCCTTCGCTTACGGTCGCGTCGAAGGTGACGAAAGGATGCCGGTAGTGAAGCAGCTTGAGCTCATGGATCGTCGAGCGGACCGTAGGCAGTTCGATATCTCCGCCCCGGCGCATCACATCATAGGCCCGTTCTCCGGCGATCTTTTTGGCACTGTATTTGGGGGGCAGATACTCCAGCTCCCCCTCCAGGGAGGCGAGGATCTCCCGGAGCCGCATTTCATCGACCCGGGGAACGTCGCGGATGCTCTGGATATTCTCGATATCGAGGCTGGATGACTCCACCCCCAGCCAGAGGGTGGCCCGGTAGGTCTTGGGGGTTTTGGCCAGGTATTGGAAGAGTCTGGTGTACTGCCCCGTGGCGACGATGAGGCAGCCGGTGGCGAAGGGATCCAGGGTACCGGAGAAGCCCACCTTCTTCGTACCGTATTGCCGCTTGATGACGTTCATGTAGCGGTTGGAGGAGACAAAGATGGGCTTGTCCACGACAAAGAGGCGATTCACAGGGCGCTCCTATGGAGCGCAGTGAGGAGTGAGGAGTGAGGAATTTCTTTAACTAGTAACGAGTAACTAGTAACGAGTAACCGATTTTTGATTGAGAATTGAGAATTGAGAATTGAGAATTTTGGAGCGCTGCTTCGCAACGCGATTTTATGGAGGCGGGACTTTAGTCCCGCAAAGCAGGGCTGAAGCCCTGCCCCCAATAACCAATAACCAATAACCAATAACAGCGCCACAGGCGCCTTCAGTTCCTCACTCCTCACTCCTCACTCCTCACTCGAAGATCACGCCGGTTGAACGAAGGAGCTGAGGATCTCTTTTTTGGTGCCGCCGAAGTTGATGCGGAGTTTGTACTCCTTGCCCGATTTGGTGACGGCCTGGACCCGGCCGATGCCGAAGATCTTGTGCTTGACCAGGTCGCCCTTTTTGTATTCGGCGCTACGGGTGACCTTGAGGCTGGCGTTTTGGATCAGGCCCGCTTCGCCCAGGAAACGGCTCTTCTCCAGCTGTTTTCGGCGGCCTTTGTAGAAGCGGCTGTCGGAGTAGCAGAGCGTCAGGTCGGTCTTGGCCCGGGTGATGGCCACGTAGCCCAGGCGGCGCTCCTCCTCCATGTTGCAGCCGTCACCCAGGAGGGGGAAGAACTCCTCCTCCATCCCGATGACGAAAAGATGCTCGAACTCCAGCCCCTTGGCGGCGTGGATGCTCATGATGGTGATGGCGTTGCCCTCGACCTCGTCCTGATCGCTCTGGAGGGAGATGTCGTTGAGGAACTCGTCCAGGGTCAGCTCCGGGTTCTTCATGACCGAATCTCTGAGGTAGCCGTAGAACTCGTCGATGTTGAGGATCCGTTCGAAGCCGTCCACCATGGCACCATAGTACTCTTTGAGCCCGATCTTCTCCTCGAAGAAGTCCACGAAGTTGTAGAGGGACTCCCGGCTTACCTGCTGAAGCTCGTGGATGGTCTCGACGAGCTCCTTGAGAGTGGCGGCGGCCTTTTTGCTGATGGCGGAGGCCAGCTCTTTTTCGCTCATGCTCTCGATGGTCTGATAGAGAGAGAGGCGGCGTTCATGGGCGGTACGCATCAGTTTGTCGATGGAGGTCTTGCCCAGGCCCCGTTTGGGCTTGTTGACGATCCGCAGGAAGGAGAAGTCGTCGTGGGGGTTGGCCAGGATCCGGAAGTAGCTGATGATATCCTTGATCTCCGCCCGCTCGTAGAAGCGGATACCGCCGATGAGCTTGAAGGGGAGGTTCTCCCGGGTGAACCCCTCCTCGAGGGAACGGGAGAGGGCGTTGATCCGGTAGAGGACGGCGATCTCCTCCGGGTCCGCTCCTTCGTCGAGAAGATCGTGGATCTTCTGAGCGATGTTGCGGGCCTCGTGGCTCTCGTCCAGGGAGTGGAGCAGCTTCACCTCGGGGCCTTCGCCCCGATGGCTGACGAGCTTTTTGCCCAGGCGCTTGCTGTTGTGCTCGATGAGGGCGTTGGCCGCTTCGAGGATGGGCCGGGTGGAGCGGTAGTTGACCTCCAGCTTGACGATGCGGGTGTTGTCGAAGTGCTCGTGGAACTCCAGGATATTGCGGATATTGGCCCCCCGCCAACCATAGATGCTCTGGTCGTCGTCCCCGACGACGCAGAGGTTGTCGTGTTCGCTGCAGAGCAGGCGCAGAAGTTTGTACTGCAGTTCGTTGGTGTCCTGGTACTCGTCCACCATAATGTACTGATAGCGCCGGCTGGTCTCCCGGCGCAGATCCTCGTTCTCCTCCAGGATCCGATGGGTGAGCATCAGCAGATCGTCGAAATCGACCAGATTGTTCTCCTCGATGTTCTCCTGGTAGCGCTGATAGATCAGGGCGGCCTTTTTGTAGTCGGGGAGCTCCGCTTTGGCGATCACCTCCTCGGGAGTCAGGAGAGTGTTTTTGTATTTGGAGATCTCACCGGCGAGGAAGGAGAGGTTGAGGTCGATCTTGAGCTCTTTGGCCAGGGAGCGGACGAGGCGTTTCTTGTCGTCGCTGTCGATGATGACGAAGTTGTTGTCCCGCCCCAGTCGGTCGATATGGAACTTCAGGAAGAGGAGGCCGAATTTGTGGAAGGTACAGAGCAGGGGAGGATAGGCGGCTTTGTTGCCGATGAGACGCAGTGCCCGATCCCGCATCTCCGAGGCGGCTTTGTTGGTGAAGGTGAGGGTCAGGGTATTGGCCGGGTCGATCCCCACCTCTCCCAGCAGATAGGCCAGGCGGGTGGTGAGGGTCTTGGTCTTGCCGCTGCCCGCTCCGGCGAGGATCAGCAGCGGTCCATCGATATGGGTCGCCGCCTCCCGTTGACTGTCGTTGAGTTCCTCTAGCATGGGTCGTTTCCTCTCCCTGAACAGTTTTGTTCCAAAATTAGAAATATTATATCCTCTAAGGTTTAAACTCTTCCGTCAGAGATGCCTCCATAAATCTATTTCATAGATGATAATTCATAATAAATATAAAATGGAAGTGTCAATAAGTTTACCTTATGCTTATATTCGTTAGAATGTTAATATGTATCGATAAACATTAGATTTCATGAAAGCGGGAGGAGCAGGGGGCTATGCTGAAGGATTTCACGAAACTGGAGACATTTTTGACGGTGGTTCGGGAGCGAAGCTTCTCCCGGGCTTCGGCCAAGCTGGGGATCTCCCAGCCGGCGGTGACCCAGCAGATCAAGTTCATCGAGGGGTACCTGGACACCAAGGTGATCGAACGCAAGAAGAACGGGATCCGCCTCACCAACGCCGGGGAGGAGCTCTACAAAGTCGCGGTACGGCTGGAGAAGTGTATCCATGAAGCCGAAGGGGATATTCTCAAGATCATCAACAAAAAGATCACCTTCAAACTGGGAACCTCCTTCACCATCGGCAACTATGTCCTCCCGGGAGAGTGTCTCAATACCCTGAGCGAAGTGATCAACAACGATGTGAAACTCATCGTCGAAGTGAGCCGGAAGATCGTGGAGGAGGTCAAGAACCACAAGATCGATCTGGGCCTGATCGAGGCCCATGTGGCCGATGACGACCTGATTGTCAGGGAGTGGCGGGAGGATGAGCTGGTGGTCTTCAGCAACGTGCCGATCCCCAAGGTTCTGCGGCCCGAGGATCTCTATGAGTTCAAATGGGTCTGCCGCGAAGAGGGGAGCCAGACCCGGATGGTGGTCCAGGAGGTCTTCGAGGAGCTGGGGGTCCGCTGCAAGGATTTCAACGTTCTCTCCGAAGTCTCCAATACCACGGCGGTTCTCCAGACGGTCAAGAAAAGTAAAAAAGATACCGAGCATCCCACCGTCTCCATCGTCTCCCATTACGCCATCGCCGACGAGGTACAGAACGGCACGCTTTACGAAGCGCGTATCCAGGGTTATACGATGATGCGCAAGTTCTACATCGTCTACCACAAAGACAACAAGCACAACGCCTACGTGAACAATACGGTGGATTTTATTCTTTCCGGCAAGTGCTGAGTGCTGAGTGCTGAGAGGGTTTGACAATTTTCTTTAATAGATAAAATTCCTCATTCCTCATTCAGCCGTTCCACCGGCATTCCCAGCTCACGCCATCCGTATTCGATCCCCCCTTTCAGCTCATAGACCTTTTCGTAGCCCAGTTTTTCGCTGAGCCATTTGCCGACGGCCTTGCTCCGGTTGGCATGGGCGCAGTAGAGAATGAAGGGGCTCTTTTTGTCCCTGACGATCTGAGTGAACTTCTCCAGCCACTCCCGGACATGGGGGCGTCCCTGTTCATCGAAAAACATCATCAGATGCGCTCCTTTGATGATGCCCCGTTCCCGCCATTCGGCCGGGGTACGGATATCGATGACCGGGATGCCTTCGGCCTGCATTTTTTGAAGAGTCCTGGCATCGATAGACTGAAAACCGGCCTGGATGGCGAGAGTTAGAGCGGTGAGGATCAGCAAGATTTTTTTCATGATAGGTTCCTGAAATGAGATGGCGTATCGTAGCGTATCCACTGTGTAACGTATATAAAACGGTGGAGATCCTGTTCATTATGATATTAACCGGCGAGATTTTTTTCTATAGGAGGCGGGATTTCAGTCCCGCAATGCAGGGCTGAAGCCCTACCTCCAATGTTAGGATAATATCCACCGGAATAATAGTTTATCGGAGAAGGAGTTTCCAGGGGGATACCGGGTATTTCATC
>JALWZI010000160.1:10662-17780 GCA_027002755.1 Campylobacteraceae bacterium
TTGGAGAAACGTGCAGGGTGCTATAATGAAAAAAAAGCGGTTTGAAATGCCGGAGGGAAGGAGGGCACAATGGCGGAGGGGTGCTGTCCGGTGACGGAGCGTTTCATGCTCGAGACCTCGGTCAAAGAGGCGTTGAGGCGGCGCAAGGCGACGTTCGGTTTCGGGGCGTTCGGGGAGGCGGTCTATTACCGGACCTACAGTCGTCTCAAACCCGACGGCAGCCAGGAACACTGGCCCGATACGGTGATCCGGGTGATCGAGGGGGTCTTTTCTCTGAGAAAGGATCACTATCTTCGCCACGGGCTGGCCTGGGAGGATGCCCGCTGGCAGGAGTATGCAGCGGAGATGGCGGAGCGGATGTTCGAGATGCACTGGCTGCCGCCCGGGCGGGGACTCTGGGCGATGGGGACGGAATTTGTCTATCAGCGGGGCAGTGCCGCACTGAACAACTGCGGTGCGGTGGATACCGGCGACCTGATCGCCGCCGCCGATTGGCTGATGGATATGCTGATGTGCGGCGTGGGGGTGGGCTTCAACACCGCCTGGAAAGGCGCAGAGGTCCGCCGACCCTCCGGCGAGGCAAAGCGCTTCGTGATTCCTGACAGCCGGGAGGGATGGGTCGCATCGGTCCGCCTGTTGCTCGAGAGCTATCTGCGCGGCGGACCCCGCTACAGCTTCGACTACAGTCTGATCCGTCCGGCGGGAGCTCCCATCAAAGGGTTCGGCGGAACTGCCGCCGGCCCGGAACCACTCAGAAAGCTCCATGCCACTTTGGCAGAGATCCTGGAGCGTTACGGAGCCGGGGAGATCGACACGACCCGCTGTACCGTCGATGTGATGAACGCCATCGGTGAATGCGTGGTGGCGGGAAATATCCGCCGCAGTGCTGAGATGGCGCTGGGGTCTCTGGATGATCCCACCTTTCTGGAGCTCAAGGATTACAAAAAACATCCGGAACGTGAGGAGATCGGTTGGATCTCCAACAATACGGTGGTCCTCAAAACCGGTGAAGATTTCGAAAAGCTCTCCCGGATTGTCTCCCATATCCTGGAAAACGGAGAGCCGGGGATCCTCAATCTCATCAATGTCCAGCGTTATGC
The DNA here is from genome assembly GCA_027002755.1 of Campylobacteraceae bacterium. Lineage (GTDB taxonomy): Bacteria > Campylobacterota > Campylobacteria > Campylobacterales > Sulfurovaceae > Nitratifractor. The sequence goes on from JALWZI010000160.1 coordinate 11,763, forward strand.
CCGATACGGAGATCTCTCGCCTGATCGGGCCTGGCTCAGCAACCCCTGTGCCGAGATCCCCCTGGAGAGTTTCGAGCTCTGCAACCTCTCCGAGGTCTTTCCTACCCGCTGTGGCGATGAAAAGGCGTTCCTTCGGGCACTGGAGTTCGCCACCTTCTACGCTTCGACGGTGACGCTGCATCCCACCCATCGTCCGGAGACCAATGCCGTCGTGGCACGAAACCGCCGGATCGGGGTGAGCATCTCAGGGATCGCCGATCTGCTGGACCGTCGGGGGGCGGCGGCGCTGACCCGGCTGCTGCGCAAAGGGTACGCCCATGTTCGGCACCTGAACCGGCATTGGGCCGAGGAGGCGGGAGTGCCTGCGTCACTGCGGGTGACGACGGTCAAACCCTCGGGGACCATCAGCCAGCTGGCGGGTGTGAGCTCGGGGATGAATTTCCCGCCCTACCGTTATGCCATTCGCCGGATGCGGGTGGGAAGCGAGACGAAGATCGCCGCGTTGCTCAAAGAGGCGGGTGTCCCCCATGAGCCTGACCGCTACAGCGACAATACCACGGTTTTCGAATTTCCCATCGATCAGGGCAAGACCCGGGAGGCGGCTTCGGTCTCCACCTGGGAGCAGTTTGCCCTGCTGGCGATGCTGCAGCGGGAGTGGAGCGACAACATGGTGAGCTGTACGATCAGCTTCGATCCGGAAAAAGAGGGCCCCCAGCTGGAACAGATGCTCGCTCTCTTCGCTCCGGTGATCAAATCCGCTTCGTTGCTGCCGCGCCGGCCGGGCGGCAGTTATCCCCAGATGCCCTACGAACGGATCAGTGAGAGTGAATACCGCCGCCGGGTGGCACAGATGCCACCCATCGACTGGAGCCGGCTCAGCGGTCACGAAGGGGTCGGCAGCCGCTACTGCAGCGACGAGGCCTGCGAACTGTAGATCGTCACTCCTCTTTTTCTGTCGGAGAAGTGTCGGAGTCTCTTTTGTCTTTTTTGGGGCTTTTGAGGATCCAGAAGGCTGCCGCCAGGATCAGCAGCATCAGGCCGCCGTTGATATATTCACCGATCATCGTCTCTCCTTATCGCGCTTTGAAGCTCTCTTTGCTTTTGCAGTATTCCGTCAGGAAGCAACGATCGCATTCCGGTTTGACCGCTTTGCAGATATAGCGCCCGAAGAGCACCATCGCCTGGTGGAGACGGTGCAGGTCGGTTTTGAATTTACGCACCAGGTCCCGTTCGGTTCCTTCGACGGTGGGCGCGTTACTGAGGCCCAGCCGGTGGGCGACCCTGAAGACATGGGTATCCACCGCCATCAGGTTGGCACCGGTGTATTCGATGAGGACAACATGGGCGGTCTTCTGCCCGACACCGGGGAGTTTGACCAGCTCCTTCTCGTCCAGGGGGATCTCTCCGTGGTACTGCTCCATGACCATCCGGGCCATGGCGACAAGGTTTTTGGCTTTGTTGTTGAAGAAGGAACAGGTTTTGATGTACTCTTTGACCTCCTCCACATCGGCCTGGGCGAGGGAGGGAATATCGGGATACTTTTCAAAAAGAGCCGGGGTGATGAGGTTGACCCGTTTGTCGGTACACTGGGCCGAGAGCATGACCGAGACCAGCAGTTCATAGAGGTTGCGGTAGTGCAGCTCGGTCACGCTGTCGGGATAGTGTTCCAGCAGCAGCTGTTTGATCGCTTCGATCTCTTTGCGTGTCGCCGGTTTGATCTTTTTTGTCTGAGCCACGCGGTGCTCTCCTCGGGAATGGGTTGTGCCGAATCTTAGCATAGAACGGGCCTGGACAGTTAATGAACGATTTAATATGAGTGGATATACTTCAGGCAAATTCAATCAAGAGAGGAAGTGAAATGACAAAGATGAAAAGAACCCTTGCCGTTACGGCACTCTGTCTCGGTCTGGGAGGGACCTGGCTGTCGGCCTCCGATGTGGTTGCCACGGTCAATGGCCACAAGATCACCAAAGAGGATCTCAACGCCTTTTTGCAGCAGAGCATGCCCAACCAGCCGATCACCTATGATATGCTGGACCCCAAGACCCAGAAGAAGGTTCTCGACGGGATGATCGAAACGGAGGTACTGGCGGCGGCTGCGCAGAAAGCGGGGGTGGAGAAGAGCCCGGACTTCCGCCGCATGCTGGACCTGGCCAAAAAGAAACTGATGATCAACGAGTGGGCGAAGCAGCAGTTCGACAAGATCATCGTCAGCGAGAGCGAAGCCAAAGAGTTCTATCAGAAAAATGCCGACAAGTTCTCCATGCCCGAACGTGTCCACGCCCGGCACATTCTGCTCAAAGACGAGAAGAAGGCCCAGGCGATCATCGATCAGCTCAAGGGCCTGAAAGGTGAGGAGCTGAAGAAGAAGTTCATCGAACTGGCCAAGAAAGAGTCCACCGGCCCCACGGGCCCCAAAGGCGGGGATCTGGGCTATTTCGCCAAAGAGCAGATGGTCCTGCCCTTCTCCCGGGCAGCGTTCGCCCTGAAACCGGGAGAGATTACCCTCAAGCCGGTCAAGACCCAGTTCGGCTGGCATGTGATCTATGTCGAGGACAAAAAGGCGGCCCAGAAGATCCCCTTCGAGGCGGTGAAGGATCGGGTCATCGCCGCACTCAAGCAGCAGCGCTTCGCCCAGAAGATGAAGCAGGAGACCGAGATGCTCAGGAAAAACGCCGATATCAAGATCGAAGGCGCGGAGACTCCCAAGGCCAAATCTTCCAAATAACCGGGAAACTCAGCCGTTTTTCCACGGTTTGGGTTTACAATATTCCCCATCACATCATGCAGAGAAAAGGATTCCAGGAATGAAACGTATCGCAGCTATCGCCCTTTTGACCATTTTTACGGGGATGTCGACGCTCTCCGCCAAGGTCATCGCTACCGTCAACGGCTATGAGATCACCCAGAAAGAGGCCGATGCCTTCGTCAAACGTGTCACCCGGGGACGGGCGAATTATTCGATGCTGAAAAAGAAGGATCGCAAGCGGGTGATCCAGGAACTGGCCAAGCAGAAGCTCCTGACCCGGACGGCGGCCAAGGAACTGAGCAAAAAGGAAAAATTGGCGATCTGGACCGACTTCTATATCCGCAAGCACTACAAAGAGTTGCAGAAGAAGGCACAGAAGGAACTTTCGGTCCCTGAGAAGTATATGGCGGATGCCGAGCTGTGGATCCGTAAGAATGCGGTCAATATCCCGGTCACCGAGGAGGAGCTGAAGGCGGAGTACGAGAAACGGAAAAAGCTTTTCAAGGACAAGAAGACCGGCAAGATCGTTCCTTTCGAGAAGGTCAAGCCTCTCATCGCCGTAGAGCTCAAGAAGATGAAGTTCGTCCAGCAGGTGATGAAGGATGCCAAGATCGACTACAACCCCAAGCCCAAAGCGGCCGCCAAGAAGCAATCCCAGAAAAAACCCGCTCCCAAGAGTACCAAGAAGCAGACCAAACAATAATCGATTGAGGAGAGGAAGGATGAGTCAGAAGATTTCAGACCTGGTTGCCCCCGGTGTCGTCTCGGGTGACGACCTGCAGAAGATTTTCGAGATCGCCAAAGCGGAGGAGTTCGCGCTCCCCGCGGTCAATGTGGTCGGAACTGATTCGGTCAATGCGGTTATGGAGGCGGCGGCGAAGGTTCACTCTCCCGTCATTGTTCAGTTCAGCAACGGCGGGGCCTCCTTCTATGCCGGCAAAGGACTGAGCAACGAAGGGGAGCGGGCAGCGATCCTGGGGGCCATCAGCGGGGCGAAACATGTCCACACCCTGGCAGAAGCCTACGGCATCCCGGTCATCCTCCACACCGACCACGCGGCGCGGAAACTGCTGCCCTGGATCGACGGGCTGCTGGAGGCGAGTGAAAAGCATTTTGAGGAGACGGGCAGACCGCTTTTTTCCTCCCATATGCTGGACCTCTCCGAAGAGCCGCTGGAGGAGAATTTGGCCACCTGTGAAGCCTATCTGAAGCGGATGAACCGGATTGGCATGACCCTGGAGATCGAGCTGGGGATCACCGGCGGCGAAGAGGACGGGGTGGACAATACCAATGTGGACAATGCCGCCCTCTACACCCAGCCCGAAGAGGTCTGCGAAGCCTGGGAGCGCCTCAGTGCCATCAGCGACCGTTTCACCATCGCCGCAAGCTTCGGCAACGTCCACGGTGTCTACAAGCCCGGCAACGTCCATCTGGAGCCCAAGATCCTGCGCAACTCCCAGGAGTATATTCAGAAAAAACATCACACCGGCCCCAAACCGGTGAGCTTCGTCTTTCATGGCGGCAGCGGCTCCAGCCCCGAAGAGATCAAAGAGGCGATCAGCTACGGGGTGGTGAAGATGAACATTGACACCGACACCCAGTGGGCCTTCTGGGACGGTGTACGGGGATACGTGGCGAAGTATCACGACTATCTCCAGGGCCAGATCGGCAACCCCGAAGGGGAGGATAAGCCCAACAAGAAGTACTACGATCCCCGCAAATGGCTGCGAGCCGGCGAAGAGTCGATGCGGGATCGGGTGGTTTTGGCTTTTGAAGAGTTGAACTGTATCGATCGGTATTGAGAAAATCTTTCTCAATACCGAGTCATTGGTCACTGGTCATTAGTCATTTGGGTTGAATGTTTCCGTTTCTTCCAATGACCAATCACGAATGACTAATAACCCGAGAGGCCAACAGCCTCTCGTTAAAAGTCATCCAGATCGATGCTGGATTTGGCATAGTTGCTGACGTTGCTTTCGAAGAAGTTGCTGCGCACGTCGTTCATCCGCAGGTGTTTCTCCACCAGTTTCTGCAGGTAGGTTTCACCGCTCTGCTCGAAGATGGGCTCCAGGCCGATCTTGTTGAGGCGGTCGTTGGCATAGTTGTAGACCGTCTGCTCCATGAGCTCCTCTGTCAGACCCATGATGGGGTAGTTCTCCAGCAGATACTTTCCGTACTCCAATTCGATATCCACCGCCTCTTTGATCATCGCATAGGCTTTGTCCACGACGGCGGCGGGGATCTTGTTCTCTTTGTAGATGGTTTTGAAGATGTTGGCGAAAAGCGGCAGGTGGGTATTGATCTCGTCTCTGGCGATGAACTTGATCATATCCCGGGCGCCGGGGACTTTGTCTCCCAGGACATAGATGTAGCCGAATCCCAGGAGGAAATAGATCCCCTCCAGGTTGACGCTGGCCATGGCGCTGAGCAGCATCTCGTCGGCGGAGTTTCCGTCGATGTAGCGGGCGAACTGCTCGGCGATGCGCTGGTTTTTGCGGTTAAGGGCCGCATCGTGTTTGTAGAGGTCGAAGACCTCGTCGGAGTTTCCGGCGGCATCCAGCAGTACGGCGTAGCTCTTGGAGTGGTTGACCTCCTGCATGATCTGGAGGCTGATGGCAGCCTTGACCAGGCGGTTGTTGGCCAGGCGCCGGAAGTCGGAGAGATACTCCTCCTGGGCGCTGTCGTTGAAGCTGAGCTGGGCGAAGGTGAGCTTGTAGATCGCCTGCTCGTTGTCGGTGAGCATCTCGAAATTCTTCTTTTCGTTGACGGTATTGACCTCGGAGGGGAACCAGGTGTTGGCGTTCATCAGGTCGTAGAGATTGACGCTCCACTTGTAACGGGGTCGGTTGAAATCGACGAATCCCGTAGGATTCCCGCCATAGATCTTCTCGTCCATGATCGGTTCGCCATGGGGGTTATAATAGTGTTCAGGTTTCATCTGTGCTCTACCTCTTTTCTGAGTTGTTTTTGAGAAAGTGGAGTTATTATACGACAGAAAAATAAAAGAGTCGAAGGGCCCCCGACAGGCCCCCGACAGCGGGGAGTTTTCGATGATCGACTCATGGAAGGTGCCGACGCCGGTAGAGGAGATCACGGTCGATGGACGGCGGTATTTCCTCAAACGGGACGATCGGATCCATCCCGATTTTTCCGGCAACAAAGCGAGAAAACTCCACTATTGGCTCCATCGGGATCTCCCGCAGATCCGCAGACTGGTCTCCTACGGATCGCCCCAGTCCAATGCCCTGTACTCCCTCTCGGTTCTGGCC
>JALWZI010000161.1 GCA_027002755.1 Campylobacteraceae bacterium
GCTCGGTATGGTCCCGACTGAGAAAGGATTCACGATAATGACTGGGGGCATCGGCTCTGAGCGCCGCCAGGATCATCGCCGATTTGACTTGAGCCGAATCGACGGGGGATTCGTAACGGAAGGCTTTGAGCTGCCCGCCACGGATATGCAGGGGGGCCAGATTGCCCTCTTCCCGTCCGTCGATCTTCGCTCCGATGCTCTGCAGAGGGGCCGTCACCCGTTTCATGGGACGGGATCGGAGATAGCGGTCTCCGGTCAGGACGAAACTCCCCTCTACTCCCGCCAGGAGTCCGCAGAAGAGCCGCATCCCGGTCCCGGCATTGCCGCAGTCGAGGATATCGTCGGGCTCCCGAAGCTCCGCAGGAGGCGTGATGCGGATCACCTCACCCCGATCCTCGATCTCGGCTCCCAGTTGACGGACGATGGAGAGAGAGGCCATCGTGTCCTCTCCCCGAAGAAAATTGCGAACGGTGGAGGGACGATCGCTGAGGAGAGAGAACATGGCGCAGCGATGGGAGATCGACTTGTCGGGAGCGATCGTCTCAAGACTCAGGTCAAAAGGAGTCCGGCAGGCTTCGACGATGGCGCGGCTCATCGCAGTCGTGCTCCACAGGCCTCTTGGAGTGTGGTGAGGATCCGCTGCATCACCCCTTCGATCTCTTCATCGGAGAGGGTTCCTTCCCCGGATTGGAGGAAGAAGCGCAACGTCATGCTCTTTTGATCGCCCAGATGCTCATCCTCGTAACGGTCGATGGGGAAGAAGCGTCGCAGCAGAGGTTCCTCCAGCTTCTCCAAAGCCTCTTCCATCGCCCGGTAGGGCAGTTCCCGATCCACCAGGAGACTCAGATCTTTGAAAGTCCCCTGGAAATTGGAGACGGGTTTCGCCTCGATGTGGGGCGGGATCAGGACATCGAAATCCAGTTCGGCGACAAAGGTCTCTTCCGCCAGGCCGAAGGCTTCCGCCGCTTTGGGATGCAGTTTGCTCAACCATCCTGCCGGCCGATCCCCGATCCAAATCGTCGCCGACTGGTAAGGGTGGATCAACGCGTTGCTCTCGGTGCAGTGTTCCAGCCGGAACCCGCCGATCACACTGCCCAGTTCACGGACGAACCTGGCGAAATCGATCCGCGGCGGCTTGCCCTGGTTGGGGACCCCGGGTTCCTCCGCCTCACCGCTCCAGAGGAAAGCAACCCTCTCCTGCTCCTGACGCTCCCGGTCGAAGACCGAGCCGATCTCGAAAAGCGGGATCCGCCGTTTGCCATAGCTGACGTTTCGCCGAGCCGCCTCCAGAAGATTGACTGTCAGGGTGCTTCGCAGGGTATTGAGCTCTTCGACGATGGGATTGAGGAGTTCCCGGGACTCGTCAAGAACCGGGAAACCATAGGACTCCAGCAGTTTCCGGTCGGCGAAGGCGTAGGTGACCGCCTCGAAGAAACCGGCGGCTGCCGCCCGCTGCCGCAGATCCCGACGGATCCGGAAACGGCGGGTGCTCTCGGTCAGACGGTTCTGCTCGGTCAGCTCCAACGGGCGGGCCTGGATCTGGTTGATCCCGACGATCCGCAGGATCTCCTCGGCCACATCCTGGATGTTCCGGATGTCATGGCGCCATCGGGGGATCGTCGCTCCGAAACGTTCGGCACCCGTGTGATGAATCACGAAGCCCAGCCGCTTAAGGATCGTATGGATCGTCCCTTTGGGGATCTCCTGGCCGATCACTGCATTGAGCTTCGAAATATCCACACTCAGGATCCGATCTTCCCGGTCGGCCTCCAGGCTCAGAGGTGTCTTGCTGAAACGGCAGCTCCCGGCGGCGGAACACCGGCTCTCGAGATACTCCATCCCCAGAGGGATCTCCGGCTCACTCCCCCGGGAACTGCGATAGTAGAGCTCGTCGGTCTTCTCTCCCGATTCGGCGACGGCCGGGACCAGGATCTCCGGATCGATATAGGAAGCCTCCAGCAGGATCTCAGCAGAGTCATCCGTCGCGGCAAAGGCCGGATCGGATGAGATCCCAACAAGAGAGAGGCGACGACCGCCGCTGGAGACCTCGACAAGCCCCGGAGCTTTCTGGAGGATCTCCAGCGGGACTTTCCCCTCCTCGTCTTTGAGACGGTCGGCGTCGTAGGCCCGGAGGATCACGCCGGTGGCATGGACCGTATAGGCCAGGTGAGAGGCGAGGACCTCGTCACGGAGGGTATCGACCATCGCCAGACGCAACCGCATCAGAAAGGGAAGATGCAGCTCTTCTTTCTCCACCAGAGTATAGAGAAGGTCCGCATCGATCCTGCCGTGGGTATGGAGCTCCACGATCCGGGCGATGCCGCGGGACATCGTCTCCACAGAGGCACTCTCGAACCGACGGAGCTCCCGGTCCAGCGCCGCGCTCAGATCCCGGGCGACCCCCCGGATGCTGAGACAATCCCCCCGGTTGGCCGTCAGCTCCAGCTCAATGACGGTATCGTTGAAATCGGGATACTCCGCCAGCGGCTTTCCGGGGGTCATCTCTCCCAGACTCTCGTCCAGGATCATGATCCCCGCCCCTGTCTCCGGCAATCCCAATTCGGCAGAAGAGCAGATCATCCCGAAACTCTCCACCCCTCTGAGTTTCGCCGGCTTGATGGCGAAATCCCCCGGCAGCACCGCGCCGACGGTAGCCACCGCCACATACTCCGCCTCTCTTACATTGGCAGCCCCGCAGACGATCTGCAGCGGCTCGCCCTCTCCCACATCGACACGGCAGAGATTGAGCTTGTCGGCATCGGGGTGTTTTTCACAGGCAAGAACCCGGCCGACGACCACCTTGGGAGGCATTTGGAACCGCTGCATACTGTCGACCTCCAGGCCGATACTGTTGAAGGTATCGTGGAGCTGCTCGTCGCTGATCCCCTCCAGGTCGATAAACTCCTCCAGCCATTTCCGTGTCACGATCATCTGAACTGCTCCAACAAACGAATATCTCCTTCAAAGAGCGACCGCAGATCGGGAATGCGGTGCAACAGCATGGCGAAACGCTCCACCCCCAGTCCGAAGGCGTAGCCGCTGACGTTTTCGTAACCCACGGCCTTGAAGACATTGGGATCGACGACGCCGCTGCCCAGGACCTCCAGCCAGCCGGTATGGGAACAGACGCGGCATCCTTTGCCTTCGCAGAAGATGCAGCTGATATCCACCTCGGCCGAGGGCTCTGTAAAAGGGAAGAAGCTGGGACGGAAACGGACCTCCACCTCTCCGAACATGTGGTGAAGGAAGTCGGTCAGGATCCACTTGAGATTGGCGAAGCTGACCCCGTCCCCCTCTTCAACGACCAGCCCCTCCACCTGATGGAACATCGGCGTATGGGTCAGATCGTAGTCCCGGCGGAAGACCGCTCCGGGAGCGATGATCCTGATCGGCGGTTTCTGCCGCATCATGGTCCGGATCTGTACCGGGGAGGTATGAGTGCGCAGGAGCATCCCGTCCCGGAAGTAGAAGGTGTCCTGCATATCCCGGGCGGGGTGGTGTTTGGGGAGGTTGAGCGCCTCGAAGTTATGAAAATCGTCCTCCACCATGGGACCGCTCTCTACGGCGAAGTTCATCGCCACGAAATACTCCACGATACGGTCCATCGTCTCCCTGACGGGATGCAGGGCCCCTTTTTCCGAAAGGTTGGAATACATCGTCACATCCAGGGCTTCGGCTCGGAGCCTGGTCTGGAGCTCCGCCTCTTTCAGTGCTTCCAAGCGGGTATCGAAGAGACTCTGCAGTTCCGCCTTGCGGCGATTGAGCCCTTCGGCGAAGGCCTTTTTCTCCGGTCCGGGAACATCCTTGAGCTTGGCGAACTCTGCCGCCAGGGCCCCTTTTTTCCCAAAGATCTCGATCCGGATCTTCTCCAGCTCCTCCAGGGAGGAGGCCGATTCGATCTTCTCTTTCAGTTGATCCAAAACAGTCTCGCTTTCTGAATGAAATTGCCGTGATTTTATCCAAAATGTGATGAGAGTGCCAAGGTGATCTTGCGCTATAATCCGGGATAGATTCCAAAGAACCCTACCCAAGGAGTGAATGATGTGTATTTTCTGCAAGATCGTCGAGGGAGAGATCCCCAACAATACCGTCCATGAGAACGAGGAGTTCCTCGCCTTTCACGACCTCTATCCCAAAGCACCGATCCACGTCCTCGTCATTCCCAAAAAACACATCTGCTGCTTCCAGGAGACCGATCCGGAGACCATGGCCAAAATGACCCCTTTCATCCAGGAGACCGCGACCAAGCTCGGAGTGGACGAGACCGGTTATCGTCTGATCTGCAACAACGGAGAAGATGGCGGACAGGAGATCCACCACCTTCACTTCCATCTTCTGGGCGGCGGCAAGCTCAAATGGGATCACCTCCACGAGGATGCCCGGAAAAACATCTGATCCCTGCCGGATCGGTTCCGGACCTCTCAGATCTTCAACGCCTCCAGCCAGCTTTCCAGACGCTCAATCTGCTCTCGGGTTCTGCTGCTGGCCGTTCCTCCCTCCGATACTCTGGCATTCATTGACACCCGGTTGTCCAGCAGCGCGCAGGCCTCGGCGGAGATCCTCTCATCGACCGAGCGGAGCTCTTCGGGCGTCATCCGGGAGATATCCTTACCCAGCTCTTCGGCCCGGTTGACCACATTGCCCACGATGTGATAGGCATCGCGGAAGGGCAGGCCCGCTTCGCGCACCAGCCAGTCGGCCAGATCGGTCGCCGTCAGATGTCCTTTCATACAGGCAGCCTCCATCGCTTCGGCATTGATCTCCATCTCGTCGATCATCTCCCGCAGCACCCGCAGGCTCAGCTCGGCGGTCCGTACACTGTCGAAGACCCCCTCCTTGTCCTCCTGAGTATCCTTGTTGTAGGCCAGGGGCAGCCCCTTCATCACCGTCAGCAGGCTCATCAGGTTGCCGTAGGCCCGGCCGGTCTTGCCCCGCAGCAGCTCGGGGATGTCGGGGTTTTTCTTCTGGGGCATGATGGAGCTGCCGGTGGCGTGTTTGTCCGAGAGGCGGATGAAGCCGAATTCACTGGTGCTCCAGAGGATCAGCTCTTCACTGAGTCGGCTGATATGCATCATCATCGTGGCGATATTGAAGAGGATCTCCAGGGCAAAGTCCCGGTCGCTGACGCTGTCGAGACAGTTGAGGGACGGTTCCCGGAAGCCCAACTCTTTGGCCGTCCGCTGCCGGTCGATGGGATGAGGCGTCCCCGCCAATGCCGCACAACCCAGCGGGGAGACGTTGTTGCGCTCATAGGAGTCGAGGAAACGCTCCAAATCCCGACGGAACATACTGGCGTAGGCTGTCAGGTGGTATCCCAGATTGGTGGGCTGGGCGTGCTGAAGATGGGTCATACCCGGCAACAGGGTTTCGGTGTGGTCTTCGGCCTTCTCCAGCAAGGAG
>JALWZI010000162.1 GCA_027002755.1 Campylobacteraceae bacterium
CAAGACAGGAACCCTGACCCAGAATCAGATGACGGTCCAGAAGATCTGGCTCTTCGGAGGGGCGGTGGAGGTCACCGGCAGCGGCTATGATCCGGCAGGTCATTTCGAAGCGAACGGAAAGCGCGTTGATTACAAGGCCCGCAAAGACCTGCAGCTCCTGCTCAAGACCGGCCTGGTCTGCAACCACGCCTCTCTGAGCAAAGAGGAGGAGGGGTGGAAGATCAGCGGCGAGCCTACCGAGGCGGCGTTGATCGTCGCGGCCTACAAGGCGTGGCTGAGTCCGGGGGAACCGAAGGTGATCAGCGAATTCTCCTTCAACTCCCAGCGGAAACGGATGACGGTGGTGGTAGAGGAGAACGGTCAGAAGGTCGCCTATGTCAAAGGGGCCCCCGAAGTGCTGTTGGAACGGGCTGCATGGTACCTGGAGGGAACCGAGAAAAAACCCCTGGACGATAGGGCACGCAAACGTTTCGAAGAGGCCTACGTTTCGCTGGCCAAAGCGGGGCTGCGAACCCTGGCCCTGGCCGAACGGATCCTTCCGGAAGAGACGAAACTCGATCCGGATGAGGTGGAGAGAGACCTGACCCTTCTGGGGATCGTGGGGATCATCGATCCGCCGCGCCCCGAGGTCCCCGAGGCGATCGCCACGGCACATCGGGCCGGCATCCGGGTGATCATGATCACCGGCGACGCCCCCTTGACCGCCCTGGCCATCGCCCGGCAGGTGGGGTTGGATGCTCCCCGGGCGGTGACCGGCAACGAACTGGCGGGGATGGACGACGAGGCGCTGCGGACCGCCCTCAAGGAGGGGGTGATCTTCGCCCGGACCACCCCGCGGGACAAGCTGCGGATCGTCACGGCCTTGCAGGACGAGGGGCTGGTCACCGCCATGACCGGTGACGGGGTCAACGACGCGCCGGCGTTGAAGCGGGCCGATATCGGGATCGCCATGGGGCAACGGGGCACCGATGTGGCCAAAGGGGCCGCCGACATGATCCTCCTGGACGACAACTTCGCCTCCATCGTCGCCGCGGTACGGGAGGGTCGGCGCCAGTACGACAACATCAAAAAATTCGTCACCTATCTCCTCTCCTCCAACACCGGGGAGGTGATCGCCATCTTCGTCAACATCCTTCTGGGCGGACCGCTGATCCTGCTGCCGGTGCAGATCCTGTGGATGAATCTGGTCACCGACGGGATGACGGCGGTGGCCCTGGGGCTCGAGCCGGCGGAGAAGGGGATCATGGAGCGCCCGCCTCGATCGGTCAACGCCCCCTTCCTCCAGCTGCGGGGGATCCTCATGATCCTCCTTCTAGGAGGATACATCGGGGGTGGAACTCTCTGGCTCTTCCACCACTATCTCGCGTCGGGTCTCCCCCAGGCCCAGGCGGTGGCCCTGGCCCAGACGGTGGCGTTCACCGGCATCATCATCCTGGAGAAGATGAACGTCTTCAACTACCGGAGCCTCCGGGCCCCCATGCCGGTGATCGGCTTCTTCTCCAACCCCTGGGTTTTGGGGGCCTGGACGGTAACGGTGGGGCTGCAGGTGGCGGCAGTCTATGTGCCGTTCCTGCAAAAGGCGCTCCATACCGTTCCTCTGCGGCTCGAGGATTGGGGGATGATCTTCGCCGTGGCCGTGCCGCTCTTTGTAGTGGTAGAATTGTACAAATGGTTCGAATGGTGGGTGATGAAAAAGCGAGGAGCGTAAGATGGACTACAGTCTGATCCAGTCACTGGCGATCGTCATCATGCTCGGTTTTGCCATCGGAATGCAGCGGACCTTGACCTATATGCGTTCCGGTGAGCATACCTTCGGAGGCAGTCGAACCTTCGCTCTCATTGCGCTCAGCGGTTTTCTGGCCGCGTGGCTCGACAAGCTCTATACGGGGACGGTCCTCGTCGTCGCCGCGGTGATGGGGCTTCTGCTTCTGGCCGCCTACACTCTCAAGGTCACCAGGGCACAGCGCTGGGGAATGACGACCCAGATCGCAGCACTGGTAACCTACCTGCTGGGGGTCCTGGCCTATCGGGGGGAGATCCTCTGGGCCGTCTTTATCGGGGTGCTGGTGATCATCCTGCTGGAGATCAAGCCCAGGCTCCAGGCCCTGGAGCGCCATATCGGGCCCACCGATGTCAATGCGGTGATCCTGCTGCTGGCCATGAGCTTCGTGATCCTCCCGATCCTCCCGGACAAAATGATCGGCCCCTGGCATCTGTTTAATCCCTACAAAACCTGGATGATGGCGGTGATCATCGCCGCCATCTCCTTTGTAGGCTATGTGGCTATCAAAGTCCTGGGACAAAAACACGGGGTTTTCCTCACCGGGGCTGCGGGAGGCCTGATCTCCTCCACCGCGGTCTCCATCTCCCTCTCCCAGATGTTCCAGAAGCAGTACGAGCTGATCAATAACTATGCGGGGGGGATCGCCATCGCCTGTACCTTCATGTACCTGCGGGTGCTTTTCGAAGCCTTCGTCATCCACCCGGAGCTGGCCTGGCGACTCACCCCCGCCTATCTGGGGGCGGCGGGCAGCGGACTGATCTACAGCTGGTGGTTCTACCGCCACTCCAAAGCGGCCGAGATCAACCTGGAAAACAGCGCCATCACCAAAAACCCTCTCCAGCTGAGCGAGGCGATCAAATTCGGCATCCTCTTCGGGATCATCTACGGTGCCATCGCTTTGGTACAGACCCGCTACGGAAACCTGGGGGTCTATCTGGTGGCGCTCTTTTCGGGCCTCACCGACGTGGATGCCATCACCCTTTCGCTCAGCGAAATGGCCAAAGACGGCAAACTGGTGGAGACAGCGGCCATGAACGGGATTGTCATCGCCTCGGTGACCAACTCCATCGTCAAGCTGGGGATCGTCTATTGGCTGGGGGGTGTAAAGCTGGGCTGGAGGCTGACCCTCTTTTTCCTGGTGACCCTGGGGATGATGGGGGCGGGGCTGGTTTTGATGGAGAATTTTGGATGATGGATTTTGAATGTTGGATTTTGAATGTAGGTATGCATCGCTTTGCGATGCTTTATACTGGATGAGATGATTGGATATCGTCATCCTGAACTTGTTTCAGGATCCAGGGCATTGTTGGCAGTTTGAGGGTGTGGATTCCGGATCGAGTCCGGAATGACGAAAGATGTGGAATGTGAGAACGCCATCCCACGGTTTACCTGGAGAAAAAAGGAGGAAACAATGGATCTGGAAGCGTTTATGCAGGGACAGGATGAGATACTGATTCGTTATGATGGAGTCGTTCTGCCGGGGCGTCTGGCGGTTCCGGAGGGGGCCAAAGGGATCGTTCTTTTCGCCCACGGCAGCGGCAGCAGCCGTCTGAGCCGGCGCAACAACTATGTCGCTTCGGTACTGCACGAGGCAGGGATCGCGACGCTGCTTTTCGATCTGCTGATGGAGCCCGAGGCGCAGGATCGGCGCAATGTCTTCGACATCGACCTGTTGGCCTCCCGACTGCTGCTGGCGACCCGATGGGTGAGCCTCCAGCCCGCACTGAAATCTCTGGCGATGGGCTACTTCGGTGCCAGCACCGGTTCGGCGGCGGCGCTCAAAGCTTCGGTGGCTTCGCCGGTCCCCATCCGGGCCATCGTCTCCCGGGGCGGTCGACCCGACATGGCGGCGGAGGTCCTGGACCGGGTGACGGCCCCGACCCTGATCATCGTTGGGGGCAACGACTACGGGGTCATCGAGCTCAACGAAGCGGCCTACCGGGCCCTGCGCTGCGAAAAGGCCTTCGAGATCGTCCCCGGGGCGACCCATCTTTTTGAAGAGCCGGGGACGCTGGAGAGGGTGGCGGAACTGGCGCGGGATTGGTTTGTGAAATACCTGGGGGAGGATTGAGAATTGAGAATGGAGAATGGAGAATTTTGGATTGCGTTGCGGTGCAACGCTCCTTTTTCTACAACTCGATCCCCAACCGTTTCGCCAGTTCTGTCGCCGCTTCGGTCGCTTTGGCCTGCAAAAAGAGGTCGGTGCGGTGTTCGGTATAGGCGGAGGGTTCGACATTGATCTCGATGACCCTGGCCTGCTTGGCTTCGTAGGGGATCATCGACGCGGGCATCACTTCGCCGGTGGTGCCGATGACCAGGAGCAGATCGGCCTCTTCGGCCAGGGCCATGGCGTTCCGGTAGGCCTGGGGCGGGATCGCCTCGCCGAAGAAGATGAAATCGGGCTTGAGCAGGCCGCCGCACTCTTTGCAATAGGGTGGCAGTTGACTGAGATCGTGCTCCGTGAAGGGCGTTCGCTCTCCACATCCGGTGCAGAGCAGGGTCTGGGCGGTGCCGTGGAACTCCACCACGTTGCGGCTGCCGGCCTCTTGGTGAAGGTTGTCGATGTTTTGGGTGATGACGCCTTGGAGTTTTCCCTGTCTCTCCAGCTCGGCCAGGAGTTTGTGGGCGGCGTTGGGGCGGGCTTTGGCTCCCATGAAGTCGTAAAAGATCTCCCGGATTACTTCCCACGACTCTCGGGGATGTTCATAAAAGTAGCCGAGATCAAGCACTTGGGGGTCGTAGCGGCTCCAGAGGCCTTCAGGGCCTCGGAACGTGGGGATCCCGCTCTCCACGGAGATCCCGGCTCCGGTAAAGGCGGCGGCCTTTCGGCTCTCGGCGATCCAGAGGGTGGCGGTGTCGTAATCGTTCATCTCAGACTCCCAGATAATGGATGGCAAGGAGGTGGACCTCCCACATCAGAGCGGCGGCGACCAAGAGGCTCAGAAGCAGAAGCAGCACGCGTTTCCTGTCCCAAAACTCCCGCAGCTTTTCCCAGCCGAAAGCCCGCACCAGCAGACCGAAGCTCACAAAGCCCGAGAAGGTACTGGCGAGAGCCAGCCCCGTGGCTCCCAGGGGCTGAAAGAGGGCGAAGGCGGCGGCCGCGTAACCGGCCAGGGACCAGGTGGCGATCCTGGCCGCCGCCATCTGCTCATGACGGGAATAGAGCCAGAGGCTGAAGAGCTTTCCCAGACCAAAGGGCAGCAGCCCCAGCAGATACATCTGTAGCACCGAGGCGGTGGCCAGGGTGTCGGCGCGGCTGAAGGCTCCCCGCTCGAAAAGGAGCCAGATGATCTCGGTGCTGAAAATCATCCCTCCCAGGGTCGCCAGAGAGAGTAGAAAGAGCAGGATCCAAAATCCCCGTTTCATCTCTCGCAGGGCGCCGGTTTCGTCCTTGTGGCGGATCCGCTTGGCGACCGAGGGGAAGAGGGCGGTGCTCAGGGCGATGGCGAAGAGGGCCAGAGGGAGCTGAAAGATCCGGTTGGCGTAGTAGAGGTAGCTGATGGAGCCGCTGACGAGAAAGGAGGCGAGCCAGGTATCGAGAAAGGCCATCACCTGGGCCGTGGAGTTGCCCCAGATGGCGGGGAAGAAGTTTCTGTAGAAGC
>JALWZI010000163.1 GCA_027002755.1 Campylobacteraceae bacterium
CAAACGACGAAAGCAAAGGAGAACAAAAATGCCGAATATTCTGAACTATCAAGGGCTCTCTCCGGTATTGGGAAAAGGCAGCTGGATCGCACCCGGCGCCACCGTCATCGGCGATGTGGAGCTGGGGAAAGACTCCTCGGTCTGGTTTGGCTGTGTGATACGCGGTGACGTACATCGGATCCGCATCGGGGACCGGACCAACATCCAGGACCTCAGCATGATTCACGTCACCCACTACAAGCGGCCTGACAAAAGTGATGGCCACCCCACTATCATCGGCAACGACGTCACCGTAGGCCATCGGGTGATGCTGCATGGCTGCACCATCGAAGACGCCTGCCTCATCGGGATGAGCGCCACCATCCTGGACGGCGCCGTCATCGGCCGGGAGTCCATCGTGGGCGCGGGAGCCCTGGTCACCAGCGGCAAGGTCTTCCCGCCCCGCTCCCTGATCCTGGGCTCTCCCGCCAAAGTCGTCCGCCAGCTGACCGATGACGAAGTGGCGGAGCTCTGCGCCTCGGCGAAACGCTATGTGGGTTTTATGAAGAACTACAGGGATAGTGAGTAACTAGAAACTAGTAACTAGTAACTGGAGACTTTGGGACGTCGCTTCGCGACGCGTATTTTTTGGATACGGGACTTCAGTCCCGCAAAGGCAAGATACGCTGTTGCGTGGGATTGCTATCCCACGAACCAGGGTACCGATCAAACCTTGAAATGTAAATAAGGTTTGGAATGACGCTATTATATTTGCCTTATTTCACACAAATCATTCATTCCTAGTTACTAGTTTCTAGTTACTAGTTGTCAAAAGGAAAGCCATGAACTTCACCAAAATCCTGCAGCGCACGTTCCGCGACATCCTGAGCCCTTCGGTTCTGGGGTTCATCCTCAAGGTGGGGCTGGGGGCCTTCCTCTTCTGGATCGTCGTTTTGTGGCTCTTCTGGGGCCCCTTCGAGCACTTCGTCGCCTCCTATCTGGGGATGATCCCCTGGATCGGCCGCTTCGCCTGGTTTCAGGCTTCGGGGGCCTTTCTGGCGGCGCTGGCCGTGGGGTACGCTCTCGTGGTCATCACGATCTCTCTCCTGACCTCGCTGCTGAGCGAGAAGCTTCTGCTGAGCCTGGCCCAACGGGAGTATCCCGAGGTCAGGCCCGTGGGCAGCGCCGCGATCCATCGTTCGATCTATTACACCCTCAAAGCCAGCGCCATTTTTTTGATCCTGTTTCTCTTCACTTTACCCCTGATCTTCGTCCCGGTCTTCGGACAGTTCTGGATGCTCTGGCTCTGGTCGATCCTCCTCAAAGACCCCACCGTCTACGACGTGGGCTCCCTCTTCATCGCCGACGAAACGGAGCTCAGACGCCGCAGCAAAAAGGCAAGACTCATCGCCCTCATCGCCGCCGCCTTCAACTACATCCCCATCCTCAACATCTTCGCTCCCCTTTTCGCCCAGATCCTCTTTTTACACTATCTGCTGGGAAACATCCAAGCCACCCGTCGTTAAAAGGTAATGCAGGGTAAACAGCAGGTCGGGCCATTGCCCGACAAAATCACTTAGGAAGCGAGGTTTCAACCTCGCCTTTGCGGGAAGGAATTCCCGCCTCCAAAAATACGCGTCGCAACGCGACGCCCCAAAATTTCCAGTTACTAGTTACTCGTTTCTAGTTACTAGTTCCTCAACATTCCTCACTCGCAATTAAGGTAAATGCTATAATCACCCATCAAACACTCCAACCAAAATTTCTAGTTACTAGTTCCTAGTTACTAGTTCCTAGTTAAAAAACGGAACAATCATGAAAAGAACCCTCCACCTCGTCAGTCTGGGCTGCACCAAAAACCTGGTCGACAGCGAAGTGATGCTCGGCAAGCTGGCCGAGTACACACTCACTGATGATCCGAGCAACGCCGACGTGATCATTGTCAATACCTGCGGCTTCATCGAGGCAGCCAAGGAGGAGTCCCTCGCCACCGTACTGGACCTCCATCAGCAGCGCAAAGAGGACTCTCTGCTGGTGATGAGCGGCTGCCTCAGTGAACGCTACAAAGAGGAGCTCTCCGAGCAGATGCCCGAGATCGACATCTTCACCGGGGTGGGCGACTACGAGCGGATCGACGAGCTGATCCGGCAGAAGCAGAGCAGCTTCAGCCCCGAGGTCTATCTGGCGACGGAGAAATCCCCCCGCCTCATCACCGGCTCCAACTACCACGCCTACATCAAGATCGCCGAGGGGTGCAACCAGAACTGCTCTTTCTGCGCCATTCCTTCCTTCAAGGGACGATTGCATTCTCGCACCCTCGACTCCATTGTCGCCGAGGTCTCGGCCCTGACCGAGAAGGGCTTCTATGACTTCAGCTTCATCTCCCAGGACAGCTCCAGCTATGGCCGGGATCTGGGACTGCGGGACGGACTGATCGACCTGATCCGCCACGTGGAGATGATCCCCGGCGTGCGCAGCGCCCGGATCCTCTATCTCTATCCCAGCACCACCAGCTTCGAGCTCATCGACGCCATCGCCGAAAGCTCCCTTTTCCAGACCTATTACGACATGCCGATCCAGCACATCGACGACCGCGTGCTCAAGACGATGAAGCGGGGATTCGGCGAAGCCAAGACCCGCGAACTTCTGGAGGCGATGCGGGCCAAAGAGGGGAGCTTCGTCCGCACCTCCGTCATCGCCGGTCATCCCGGGGAGAGCGAAACGAGTTTCCGAAAGCTCTGCGGCTTCCTGGAGGAGTTCGGCTTCGATCGGATCAACGTCTTCGCCTACTCCAACGAAGAGGAGACCGCCGCTTACGACATGGAGCAGCTGACGGAGGAGGTGATCGCCGAGCGCACCGCCATCCTGGGAGAGATCGCCAAAAAGAGCCGAGACGCTTCCCTGGAGAAGATGGTCGGACGGGAGTGCCGCCTGGCCATCGACGGCCCCAGCAGCGAACACGAATACCTCCTCTCCTCCCGCCCCCTGCTCTGGGCCCCCGAAATCGACGGAGAGGTCCTGGTCAACGATACCAACGACCTGGACATCCGGATTGGAGGCCTTTATCAAGCCAGGATTACAGAGAGAGCCGGGGAGTATTTGCTTGCCACGTTGTTGAATGAGGAATGAGGAATGAGGAATGAGGAACCGAAAAGAGATGATCCCCTTGCCGAAAAAAGTTTTGCCTTTGCATTGCGGATTCTCAGACTTGGCAAGTTTCTAACAGAATCTCATAAAGAATACATCATCTCCAAGCAGGTTGTGCGTAGCGGAACTGCTATCGGTGCATTGGTTGCAGAGGGTAAATACGCCCAGTCCAAGGCGGATTTTCTCCATAAACTCACTATCGCTTTGAAAGAGGCGAGTGAAACGGAATACTGGATACGACTTCTCAAGGAATCCCAGTATATTGATGATAAGATGTTTCACAGCCTTTACAATGATTTAGACGAGATCCTTCGTCTTCTCATCTCCAGTACGAAAACCATCAAACAAGTATGAATACTATCCATCGGTTCCTCATTCCTCATTCCTCATTCCTCATTCAAGGAAAATGCCTTCTGGCATTTTCCTACGGTCTCGACTCCACTGCCCTCTACCACCTCCTGCGTGAGTCGGAGATCAATTTCGACATCGCGCTGGTCAATTACGGCGTGCGGGCGGAAGCGGAGGAGGAAGAGAAGGCGGCCCTGGAGCTGGCAGCCCTGGACGGACGGCGGATCTTTGTGGCCAAAGCGCCACGATGGGAAAGCGATTTTGAAGCTCAAGCCCGGAAATTCCGCTACGACTTTTTCGAATCCCTTATTGAAGAACATGGCTACGAGAATCTCCTGACAGCCCATCAGCTGAACGATCGGCTGGAGTGGATGATGATGCGGCTCATCCGGGGAGCGGGGACGGCGGAACTGGCGGGGATGGAGGCAGTGAGCGAGAGGCAGACCGCCGGCGGCAAATCCTACCGGCTTATCCGCCCCCTGCTGGAGACACCCCGCCATGAGCTGGAAGACTATCTGAGGGAACGAGAGCTGCCGTGGTTCCAGGACTTGAGCAACGAATCCGACACTTTCGAACGCAATCGTCTCCGGCCCTTTCTGGAGACTCTCATTCGGGAACACTCACCGGGGATACGACGTACTTTCGAGTATCTGGAACAGGATGCCAAGTTACTCTCTGAAAACTATGAGGAGATCTTTGCAAAGGGGAAAATGCGCATCTGCCGGATTCATGATCGACGCATCGTCCCTCTGGCCGCATCGAAAGCTCTCAAAGAGCTGGGGTATCTCCTCGGCGGCGCGGAGCGTGAAATGCTCCAAGAAAAAAGCTCCATCGTAGCGGGGAGGAAGTGGGCCATTGAACTGAGCGGAGAGTATCTCTATATCGCCCCCTACATGACAGATATCCCCATGCCCAGATCCTTCAGAGAGCAGTGCCGTCTTCGACAGATCCCGCCCAAAATCCGCCCCTGGCTCTACCGGGAGGGCATCCATCTACAGAACCTGCCTCTATAAACCAGGAAGTGATGCGAAGTGGGGAGCCTGTTTTGGGAAAGAGGTTTCAACCTCGCCTGTTCGGGAATGGATTCCCGCCTCCTGAAAGCGTTGCAGCATGGAAGCGAAAATTCATTTTCGCCTAAAATTCCCGCGCCCGAAATGCCGGGAATGAATTCCCGGTTCCGAATAATCGCATCGAAAATCGACGCCTCCAACCCCCCAATTCCTCATTTATAGTTACTATTTACCCTCCCGCCTCTCCTCCGATCGCCACACCGCCGCCAAGCTGTTTCTCGAAACCGATCGCCGTCGTAACTCCAGAGCCGTGTACATGCCCGGAGGAATTGTTCTGCGCTTCATAGGCAAAGCCCACACCACCCCAAAAGTCAGCAGGAGGGGTAGGATGGTTTACACAACCGTTCATCACCAATATAGACATGATCACAAGCAGAATACTATTGAGGCTCATAGAGAGATTTTAGCATTATTTCGACGAAGGTGTTGGCAGGATAGTAAAAGGAAACGTTTTGTAATGCGGTTTGGAAAAATTGCAAAAAGAGGGAGAAATTGAAACGAAGAAAATTCAGGCCCGAGCCGAAGCCCGTTCCCGAAAAGATGTGCGAGGATTAGAACTTGTAGTAAGCCTCGACACGGATGCGCTGCTTGTCGAGAGACTTGGAGTCTTTGTAGTCTTCACTCCAGTAGCGATACTGAACGCTGGCGTCAACACCGGCGATAGTGAAGTTGTATCCGATACGACCACCCCAGGTGTTGTCATGATCTCCAGGATCTTTCTCGTCATAGTCAACGTAGGCGAGTTCACCCCAGAGTTTTCCAACAGGCAGTTTGTATCCGGCAGTAGCACGCAGACCCCACTG
>JALWZI010000164.1 GCA_027002755.1 Campylobacteraceae bacterium
TATGTCATCTACGCCGACGGGCACTTCTACGACAAAGAGTACCAACCGAGGAAGATCACCGAGCTCCTTCCTCTCCACCCTGCCGACCTCCCACGCAAAGCGAAGGAGGAGTACATCTCCGAAAAGGACCGCCTCTATGTCAAGGCGATGCCCATGGGGACCCGGCTCATCTATGTCGCCTTCCGCCTCAAGCCCGATACCGCCCTGACCCTGAAGAAGGAGGACTATCAGGCCGCCGGGCTCATGCTGCTGATCCTCATCCTCCTGGCCCTGCCCCTCTCCTGGCTCCTGAGCCGTCCCACGGAGCATATGTTCGAGATCGTCGCTCGGCAGCGCCAGGAACTGGAGGAGCTGACCCATACCCTGGAGGATCGGGTCCGTCAGAAGACCGAGGAGAACGCCCGCAAGGATCGGCTCATCATCCACCAGGCCCGTCTGGCGGAACTGGGCGAGATGATCGGCAATATCGCCCACCAGTGGCGCCATCCCCTCACCCGCCTGAGCCTGCTGCTTCAGAATATCAAAGCCCTGAGCCACAAAGGACGGCTCGACGGGGAGCGGCTCGAGAAGATGCTTGCCACCGCCAACGAGCAGATCTTCTTCATGTCGGATACCATCGACAACTTCAAGGATTTCTACAAACCGGCCGCCGAATCGGGGGACTTCACCCTGAAAGAGGCCTATGAGAAGGTGATGGAGATCATCGGCTACGACCTGAAACACAAGAACATCACCGTCAGCTACCATGAACAGGAGCCCGTCCGGTTCCACGGCAAGCTCAATCAGTTCGCCCAGGTCCTGCTCAATCTCATCGGCAACGCCCGGGACGCCCTCATGGAGCGCAACGTCCCCCACCCGGCCATCCGCATCGAAGCCCGAAGAGAGGGGGAGTACCGGCACATAGAGGTGGCGGACAATGCCGGAGGCATCCCGCCGGAACATCTGGCCAAGATCTTCGAACCCTATTTCAGTACCAAGGCCGAACGGGGGACCGGCGTGGGACTCTATATGGTCAAAACGATCATCGAGGAGAAGTTCGGGGGGAGTGTAAGGGTCGAAAACGATCAGGAAGGAGCACGTTTTACGCTGATCCTTCCGGTCGAAGAATCCACGAAGGAATCCTAGAGCAGACTGTCCAGCTTCTCCTGGAGTTTTTCCATGTTTTTCAGAGCGATCTTGCGCCGTCCGGCTTCGATGAGCCCTTCGCTTTTGAGCTGTTTGATATGCCGATCGACCACGTGTCGGACGGTACCGATGAGCTTGGCGATCTCGGCGTGGGAGAGGTTTTCCAGCATGTTCTGCCCGGTATGCCGGCTCTTTTCGATATTCTCCACGATCAGCTTGATAAGCCGCTCCCGGGTATCCAGGAGGGTCAGATCGGCGGCCAGCTCCTCAACGTGGCGCAGCTGTCCCGCCACATATTTCAGGACGATCTCCCCGAAGATGGGATAGTCGTACATCCACTCCCGCACCTTGCCGATGGGAACCCTCAGCGCCTCGCCCGCCTCCAGGATCTCGCTCATCACCTCGTGGGGTTTGCCGTCGAGCAGCGTCACCGTGTCGAACATATCTCCCCGTCCCAGGAGGTAGAGAGTCTGCTCTTTGCCGTTGTTGAGATTCATGTCGAAGATCTTCACCTTCCCGCTGAGGAAGAAAAAGAAGTGCTCCAGGGTCTCATCCACATCGAAGAGGACATCGTGTTTATCGAAAGCCACGATCTTTCCTACCGCTTCGATCTCCCGGCGCAGTTGCTCACTGATCGCATTGAAACTCTCCAGTTGAAATCGCACCGGGTCTCCTTTGTCTTTCATCTCAAGCCCATATTATGGCAGAAGAAGATCACAGAATCTCATCAATTCTGTTTTCGGGGCGGGCAACAACGGCTTTCTCCCCGCGGATCACGATGGGGCGTTCGATGAGTCTGGGATGCTCGGCCATCGCTTCGATGAGCTTCTCGTCCTCCGTCACCTCTTTGAGCCCCAGCTCCCGGTAGATCGCCTCTTTGGTGCGCATCAACTCCCTCGGGCTCATGCCCAGCTTTTTCAGTACTGTCTTGAGCTCATCTACGGTGGGAGGTTCGTCCAGATAGCGGCGAATCTCATACTCCACCCCTTTTTCGTCCAGATATTTGATTCCGTTGCGGGATTTGCTGCAGCGGGGATTATGCCAGACGACAATACGATCACTCATTGTTTCTCCTTTCACTTTGTTATTGAACCCTCTGAAAAATTTTATTGAGAGGTTTCACTCGATGGCGACAAAGGAGCGCTCAACCCCTGAAAGGGGCGCTCCTTCACGGCTTCGCTTCGCTCCGACCGTTTCGGTTCCGAAGCTACAAACGATACGCAGGTATCGTTTGTCAAACGCTTCTCATGTTCGCGACTGCCTTTAGCTTCGAGTGAAACCGGTTGCTTTTCAGGGTACTCTATTCGGATTGATTGGCGGAGGAGAATCAGAAAAGCCCCGCACTCTCGGGCTCTTCGATCCGCTCACACGCTTCGTTCAGTCTCTTATCGAGCGCCTCGGCACAGCTTTCACAGAGATAACGGTACTCCTGCATATCATAATAGAGGGTCTCATGCTCCCTGAACTCACGATAACATTCGGCACAGTAGCGGCTGACATTCTGCAGGATCCTCGGGGTCGCCTCCTGTCGGACGAAACACTGACTGTTCATCGGCTCAGCTCCTCGATCATCTTTTTGGCCTGATCCAGTTCCGGATCCAGTTCCAGGGCTTTGCGGTACTCCGCCAGGGCCTCCTCCCGGCGCCCCAGGTCGTAGAGGGTGTTGGCGTAGTTGTAATGGTGGGGCGCATAGGCCGGGTCGAGACGGATCGCCTCCCGGTGATGCTCGATCGCCTCCTCCTCTTCCCCCAGCTTGTGCAGGGCGTTGGCCAGGGAACCGTGGGCCAGATCGTCCTCCGGGTCCTGAGCCAAAAGGATCTCGTAGATCTCTCTGGCGTCGGTGTAGTCGTTCATGTTCATATAGACGACCCCCAGCCGTCGGAGGACCTCCGGATTCTTCTCATCCAGGATCAACGCGCTCTGGAGGGCCTTTTTTGCCTCCAGATTGTCCCCTTTCTCCAGGGACTCGTCCGCGATCCGCAGCAGCTCCTCCAGGCGACTCTGGGAGGGTTTCTCCCTGGCAAAGGTCTTGTCGGGCCGGTTGATCCCGCCGATGCGCTCTTCAGGGACTTTCGCCTCGTAATCCACTCCGCGGCGGGGGTAGTCTCCGGAGAAGAGCTGCCGGAAAAAGAGATAGAAGATCACGCCGGCGGCGATGAGAAGTATCAGTTGAAAAAGGGTCACAGACTTGCCTCCGGAACAGGTTTGGCGTATGGTATGATAACTGCACTTAATCTACCATATTTTCCAAAAGAGGAGCCGTTTTATGCCAATATGCGACGTGGAGAGGGAGGAGCTGAAAAAGCGCTTGAGCCCTCTGGAGTATCATGTCTGCTGCGAACAGGGGACCGAGCCCCCCTTCGCCAATGCCTACTGGGACAACAAACGTCCCGGTATCTATCGGTGCAAATGCTGCCAAACCCCTCTCTTTTCCAGCGAGGACAAATTCGACTCGGGGACCGGATGGCCCAGCTTCACCCGACCGATCACGCCCAAGGCCGTCACCGCCCATCGGGACGACTCCCACGGCATGATCCGTACCGAAGTGCGCTGTGCCGGGTGCGGCTGCCACCTGGGGCATCTCTTCCCCGACGGCCCCGCTCTGACGGGAGAACGCTACTGTATCAACAGTGCCTCTCTCGATTTTGACCCCTCCGAATCCGAAAAGGCGTTATAATCCCGACGACAAAGCCAAAGAAAGGATACAGGATGACTCTCAAAGAGCGAATCAAAAACGATATCAAAGAGGCGATGCGTGCCAAGGATACCGCCCGGCGCGATACGCTGCGAAACCTCAGTGCCGCCATCAAGCAGATCGAGGTGGACGAGCGCCGGGAGCTCAGCGACGCCGACGTGGAAGCGGTTCTGATGAAATACATCAAACAGCGTGAAGACGCCATCGCCCAGTTCAAAGAGGCGGGACGTGACGACCTGGTGGCCAAAGACCAGGCGGAGGTCGAAGTGGTCAAAAAGTACCTCCCCGAACCCATGGACGACAAGGAACTCGAAGAGACCCTCAAAGCGATCATCCGGGAGGTCGGAGCCCAGAGCATGAAAGAGATGGGCAAGGTCATGGGCAAAGCCAAAGCGGTCATCGGAAGCCGGGCCGACGGGGGCCGGATCAGCCAGATGGTCAAAAAACTGCTGGGATAGAGAGATTTTGATCCATTCGTCTCTCTTTTAAGTTTCGCAAAAGAGACACGTTGATACTATAAAGACCACCAAAAAATCATCATCGCAAGGAGAAAAGATGAAAAGAACACTGAGTATTGTCGCCGCGGCGGCACTGATGAGCGGCATCGCCATGGCCAAGGACGTCGTCGTCGGCGTCGTTCTGCCCCTGACCGGGCCCATCGCGGCTTTCGGTCAGACCAGCAAAGGCGGTCTGGATATCGCCTACGAGCAGAACCACAAGCTGAAAAACGGCGACGAAGTGAAACTGGTCGTCCTCGATGACCGGGGCGACAAGGTCGAAGCGGCCACCGCCGTCAAGCGCCTCCTGAACAAGAACAACGCCACCGTGATCCTCGGCGAGGTCGCCTCCGGCAACTCCATGGCGATGGCTCCCGTAGCCGAAAAGGCCAAAACCCCCATGATCACCCATGCCTCCACCAATCCCCGGGTCACCAAAGGCAAAAAGTACGTCACCCGTGCCTGTTTCATCGACCCCTTCCAGGGAGCCGTCATGGCCAAGTACGCTCTGGATAACGGCATGAAAAACGCCGTCGTCGTCACCGACGCCAAGCAGGACTACTCCGTCGGCCTCTCCAAAGCCTTCAAAAAGGCCTTCACCGCCGGCGGCGGCAAGATCCTCAAGACCGTCCTGATCAACTCCGGAGACAAGGACTTCAACGCCCAGGTCTCCACCATCAAAGCGGCCAACCCCGACATCATCGCCTTTACCGGCTACTATCCCGAAGCGGCTCTGATGGTCAAGCAGGCCAGAGCCATGGGGGTCAATACCCCTTTCATCGGTGCCGACGGTGTCGGATTCCCCGAGCTGGTCAAGATCGGCGGCAAAGCGGCTGAAGGCTTCATGTACACCGACCACTTCAACGAAGCGGCGGCCAACTCTCCCGAAGCCAAAGCCTATGTGGAGGCTTTCCACAAGAAATACAACAAACCTGCCGACTCCATGGGAGCCCTAGCGGCTGACGCCTACGGCAT
The DNA here is from genome assembly GCA_027002755.1 of Campylobacteraceae bacterium. Taxonomy (GTDB): domain Bacteria; phylum Campylobacterota; class Campylobacteria; order Campylobacterales; family Sulfurovaceae; genus Nitratifractor. The sequence goes on from JALWZI010000164.1 coordinate 5,293, forward strand.
GATC
>JALWZI010000165.1 GCA_027002755.1 Campylobacteraceae bacterium
CATCTCCATAAAAACTCCTTTGAAAGTGAAATAGGATTTGGACAGAGTCTATTTTATCGACAGTATTGAAGTCGGATAATTATATGGAAGCGGATTGTGTGGTTTAAATATATACAATCGATTGCTCCATAAATAAAAACCCTGATTTTCCGATGCCTAAAAAAGAGGCAGTCGAATTTTGATAAACTTCAAGGAAAAAAGGGAACCATAGAACCATGTGGATGAAACCGGACTGCCTCGCCTGCCTCTACAACCAGATGCTCCGTCTGAGCAAGGCGATGCACTGTGACGATGCCTGTGCCACACAGATCATGGAAGAGAGTGCCGCGCGGATCGCCCGGCTCAGGATGGAACAGACGCCTCCGGAAGCGGCGGCGATCCTCTATCCCGAAGCGGCGGCGGTACGGGGGGTGGAGGACCCCTATGCGGAGATGAAGGCACTCTCTACGGAGCGGGCGGCATCGGCACTGCCCGCGGTCCGACACTCTGTCGCCGAGGCGGAGGATCCGCTGGATGCCGCACTGCGGGCATCCGTTGTCGGCAATGTCATCGACTACGCTACCCAGGTCGCCTTCGAACTCGAGGAGGAGATCCGGACGATCTTCGGGGTCCCTTTTGCCATCGATCATAAGAAGAGGTTCCTGGACAAGCTCCGACAAGCCAGAAACCTGCTGGTGATCGGAGACAACGTTGGAGAGCACCTCTTCGACAAACTGATGATGGAGACCTTTCGCAAGCATCTTCCGGAACTTCGGATCCGCTTCATGGTCCGGGGACGGCCGATCATCAACGACGTCACGTTGCGGGAGGCTCTGGAGGCGGGGATCGACCAGGTCGCGGAGATCGTCGACAGCGGGGTCGATACTCCGGGTTTTCTTTCGGAGCGGGCCTCCCGGGAAACGAGGAAGGTTTATGAAGAGGCCGACCTGATCCTGACCAAAGGGATGGGCAACTACGAATGCATGGAGTCCTGGGCCGATGCACGGGTGATGTTCCTTCTCAAGATCAAATGCGACGTGGTCGCCGGGAAGATCGGAAAAGAGGTCGGTGATCTGATCGCGATGATGCCGGAGGCAGGGGAGGGATGATTGCGCTTTCGATCCCCATGTTTCCGAAAGACATTACCCTTTTTCTGGTATAAAGTATTCCATCATCACCACGGGAGTCACCATGCGAATTTTTCTGATTCTGTTTCTGGGCATTTCTGTCATTCTCTCCGCCGGAACGCCGAGCGAGGAGCAGCTGCGTTCCGCCATCGTCAAGGTTTACACCGTCACCAAAAATCCCAACTACAGTGTCCCCTGGAGCAGCTCCATTCAGCAGGTCAGCGGTTCGGGCTCGGTGATCGAAGGGCAGCGGATCCTCACCAATGCCCATGTGGTCGCCAACCGTACCTTTATCGAGGTGCAGCGCTACGGGGAGCGGCACCGCTATATCGCCCATGTGGAGGCGGTCTCCCATCAGCTGGATCTTGCCCTGCTTAAGGTGGACGATCCCCATTTCTTCGATGGGATCACACCGCTGAAACTGGGGGATCTTCCCCAGATCGAACAGAGGGTCTCGGTCTACGGCTTCCCCATGGGCGGAGATACCCTGAGCGTGACGGCGGGGGTGGTCTCCCGGATCGAACATCAGCGCTATGTCCACAGCGGTGAGACCTTTCTGGCGATCCAGATCGATGCGGCGGTCAACCCGGGCAACAGCGGCGGCCCGGCTATCAGCGACGGCCGTATCGTCGGTGTGGTGATGGAGGGGATCCAGAAAGCCCAGAGCATCAGCTATCTGGTCCCGACGGTCATGGTCCGGCATTTCCTGAAGGATCTCGAAGATGGACGGCTCGACGGCGTCCCGGCCTTCGCCGCGCTGACCCAGCCCATGGAGAACCCGGCGCTCAGGAGACACTATGGGCTTTCATCGGGGGAGGGTGGGGTCCTGGTGGACAAGATCATTCCCACCGGAGGTCTGGAGGGGCTGCTGCAGGCCGGAGATGTCATCACTGCCATCGACGGCCACAAGATCCAGGAGGATGCCACCGTTGCATTCCGTAACAATGAATTTACCAACTACGAATACTATGCCCAGCTTCATCAAATGGGTCAGGAGGTTCATCTGCAGCTTCTGCGGCAGGGGAAAAAGATGGAGCTGGATGTCCCTCTGTTGAAACAGGCCGACGACCTGTTGCTGGTGGGGACCTACCGCTATGACCGGATGCCCCGCTATGTGATCCTGGGCGGGTATGTCTTCGCCCCGTTGACGCGGAATCTGGCGGTTCGGGTAGCCCGGAGCCGCATCGATCTCATCCCCTATGTGGAGGATTTCGTGCACAAAGACCTCCGCGGGATCGTGCTGCTGCTGCGGGTCCTGCCCAGCGCCCTGAGCCGGGGGGATTACGGCCATGCCTTCTGGCCGATCCGGACGATCAACGGCGAAAAGATCGTCGACTTCGATGATTTCTATCACAAACTGACCGAGAGCAACAGCTCGACGGTCATCCTGAAGAACAAAATGGGAGAGGAGGTGATTATCGATCGGCAGGAGGCCCTGAAGATGCAGCCGTCGATCCTCCGCCGCTACAACATCGAATATGACCGATCGGAGGATCTGCGCTGAGGAGTTATTTCTCCTCTTCGCCCAGGTTCCCTTCGGTACAGAGGATCACATCGGTGGTCTTGTCGTGCTGCTGGACACACTCGTTGGTGACCTTCAGGTAATTGATCTCCTTCTCGAGGGAGTCGAGGATCGCATCACGCTTCTCTTTGAAATGGGCATAGTCGAAGTTCTCGGTCCGGTCGCCCAGCTCCTCGTCGATCCGGTTGACCGGTTCGATGCACTTTTTGGCTTCGGCACCGTTTTGGGCCTTGGCGATACACTCTTTGGCACCCTGGAGCGCCACCAACAGTTTGGGAAGCAGCCGCTTCTGCTTCTTCAAATAGCGCTCACCCAGGATATTGATCACCTTCTTCTCCTGCTCGGGGGTGAGGTTGGCATCTTCCTCTTCGGGGTTGATCCCGAGACTCTGCATCTTGGCCTGGAGGTCGCGGATCGAAGCGATGTAATCTTCGGTACGGGTCTCTGCAGCAGGATTGGACGTGTACTCTTCGTCGATGACCACCGGAAAATCGGGCAGCTTGAACTGCTCATCCGGGATGGGGCGCTCGAGAACCACCTGCACCGCTTTGCGTTCACTGTGAAAGCCCGGTGCGTCAATGGTGATGGAGAGGGGAATGCCCTTGTAGAAACAGATCTTCTGATCTTTGGCTTTCCAGAGTTCACAGGGGAAACCGGCCACTTCGCCGCTGCCGATCTTTCGTCCCTTCATCTCCTTGATGAGCTGGATGTTCTCGTGGGAGAGATCCTCCCCCTGGGCGATGGAGAGATCCAGGGACCGGTCCCGGGTCTTGTAGATCGTCTGATCGTCGTAGTCGACGGTATAGATGGTCCCGTGGTCCATCTTGGTGAGGGAGTGGATATCCCGGGTCTCGTTGAAGTCCCCTATCTGGGTCTCCGTGGCGTCCTCCTCCTTGAGCTCCCTCGCTCCCCACTGATCGAAGATGAGGCGGGCGATCCCGCTGGTATGGGTCCGGAATCCATTCTCCGATTTTCCCGTAATGTTGATATCGTAGAAGATCATGCCGGATTTCACCGGATAGCGTTTGAAGATCTTGCCGGCCTGGAGCAAACTGGTCCCTCCGAGCACAACAGCGACTGCGATGGAGATAAAAATCCTCTGAGACATGGGCGAATCCTAAACAAATTATTAATGATTATAACACAAGTTGTTAACTCTATGAAAACGATACCGACATTTCAAGTCCCCAGTCTCTTTCCATGACAGATTGAAAAGCTCACTGTATAATATCGGCATCAGAATAGGGGAGGGAGTCTTATGCGGAATCTGGTGGAGTGGCTGAAGCGGGAAGGGGGATTGCGGATCATCGAGGAGCCGCTGGATGTGGAGCTGGAGATCCCCCATGTGGCCTATCTGGAGGTGAAAAAGGGCGAAGCGTCCCGCCCGCTGCTCTTTACCCGTCCCGTCTGGCGGGCACGGGGGATTGAGTACGAGATGCCGGTGCTGATGAACCTCTACGCCAATCGGGAACTGACCGAGAAGATCCTGGGACGCCATCCTGACGAAGTGGCCGTGGGAATCGAGGAGCTGATGAAGCTCAAACCTCCCAAAGGCTTGAAAGAGAAGCTGAAGATGCTTCCGAAACTGTTCGCGTTGAAGAACGTCTTTCCCAAGCGTCTGGGATTCCGGGGAGAGTGCCAGGAGATCGTCATTCCCTCCGAAGAGGTGGATCTGGACCGTCTGCCGATCCTCAAGACCTGGCCCGAGGACGGCGGGCGTTTCATCACCATGGGACAGGTCTATACCCGCAGCCTGGACGGAACGATGCAGAATCTGGGAATGTACCGCCTCCAGCAGTACGACAAGCGGCGTCTGGGGATGCACTGGCAGATCCACAAGGATGCCAGCCACTTCTTCGATCAGTATCGTGATGCCGGGAAGAAGATGCCCGTGACCGTCTGTATCGGCGGTGATCCGCTCTATATCTGGTGCGGACAGGCTCCTATGCCCCATGGGATGTTCGAGCTGCTGCTCTACGGTTTCATCCGGGGCAGAAACGCTCAGCTGGTCAAGTCCCTCACCAACGACATCTATATTCCGAGGGATGTGGATCTCGTTATCGAGGGGATCGTGGATCCGGAAGCGATGGAGATCGAAGGGCCCTTCGGCGATCATACAGGCTACTATACGCTCCCCGAGCCCTTCCCGGTGATGGAGGTGGAGACCATCACCATGAAAAAGGATCCCCTCTTCGCCGCCACGGTCGTCGGTAAGCCGCCGCTGGAGGACAAATACATGGGCTGGGCGACCGAGCGGATCTTTCTACCGATGCTCAAGCCGATGGCCCCCGATCTCATCGACTACAACATGCCGGAGAACGGGGTCTTTCACAACCTGATCCTGGCCAAGATGGAGGTGCATTACAAAGGCCATGCCCAGCAGTTCATGCACGCCTTCTGGGGCGTGGGGCAGATGAGCTTTGTCAAGCATGCGATCTTTGTGGGCAAAGAGGCGCCCGATCTGGAGGATTATCCCGCTTTGGCGAGGCATATCCTCGACCGGCTCGATCCGGCGAAGGTCCTGATCACCGAAGGGATCGTCGATCAGCTCGACCATGCCAGCCCCCAGACCCTGGTGGGCGGCAAGCTGGGGATCGACGCCACAGGGCCGGAGGTTCCCAAGGCTTATGAAGAGCTGCTCAGCGACCGGGAACTCCTGGAA
>JALWZI010000166.1 GCA_027002755.1 Campylobacteraceae bacterium
GCTTTGGCCTCTTCCACATCGTTGCCCAGGGCCAGGGCGACGGCCATACGTCGGCCGATATGGGATTCGGGTTTGCCGAAGACCCGGACGAAGGTATCTTTACCGAAGGCGTCGTCGGGGACGGTGATTTTGGGGTTGTGGCTCTCATGTTTGGCTTTGTAGGCGGCGCTGGCACCGGGGGCGAAGAACTCGAAATCCAGGGGAAGTCCCAGCACGGCCCGCACATGCAGGGCGAACTCGCTCTGGCTCTGGGTGATCATCGTGACCATTCCCGTATCATGGGGTCTTGGAGAGAGTTCGGAGAAGTAGACTTCGTCACCTTTGACGAAAAACTCCACACCGAAGATCCCCCGGCCGCCCAGTCCGTCGGTGACTGCTTTGGCGATGGCTTGAGCCTTTTGCAGGGCGGTCTCCTTCATGGGCATCGGCTGCCAGGAGAGGACGTAGTCTCCATCCTGCTGGATGTGACCAATGGGTTCGCAGAAGACCGTGCCGGTCTCGTTGCGTACGGTCAGCAGGGTGATCTCGTAGTCGAAAGGGATGAAGGCTTCGACAATGAGCTCACTGGCGTCGCCTCTGGCCTCCTTGGCGATCTCCCAGCTGCGGGGGATCTCTTCGGGGCTGCGGGCGATGCTCTGTCCGTGGCCGGAGCTGCTCATGACGGGTTTGATGACACAGGGGTATCCCAGAGCATCGGCGGCGGCACGAAGTCCCTCGATGCTGTCGACGAAGCGGTAGGCGCTGGTCTTGAGCCCCAGGGTTTCGGCGGCGAAGACCCGGATGTTCTTTCGGTTCATGGTCTTGTTGACCGCTTCGGCATTGGGGATGACATGGTAACCCCGGATCTCTGCTTCGAAGAGGGCATCGATGCTGATGGCCTCCACCTCGGGGAGGATATAGGTGGGCTTTTCCTTCTCGATCAGTTCAAGAACCGCCGCTTTGTCCTGCATGTCAATGACATAGGCCCGGTTGGCCACCAGGTGGGCGGGGGCGTTGGCGTACTTGTCCACGGCGATCACTTCGATCCCCAACCGCTGGGCCTCGATGGCGACCTCTTTGCCCAGTTCGCCCGAACCCAGGAGCATGATTTTGATGGAGTCCTCTTTTAACGGGGTGGTGAAAGTCATAGTTCATCCTCGTCGGTTGATGTTGAAGTGATTTTAGCGAAAAAAGGGAAATGAAAAGAGCGTCGTTAGACGTTTGTCGTTTGAACGGAAGCTTTGCTTCCTCTTTGAAATATGATGAGAGAAAAGAGTATTGGTGGAAAGGGTATTGTGAAATTGAGAACAAAACCGCCCGGAGGCGGGGTCCCTTAGAGGCGGGACTCGTAGCGGCGAAGCATGTAGAGCTTCTTGAGGATCTTCTTGCGGGTGGCGATCTTCTCTTTTTTGCGGCGCTCGGTGGGCTTTTCGTAGTGCTGCCGTGCGCGGGCTTCGGTGACGATCAGGTTCCGGTCGCACTGCCGCTTGAATTTGCGGTAGGCTTCCTCGAAAGTATCCCGAGGAGAAACGACGATACCAGGCATGCAATCACCCCCTTTCATGTCCGATTTTGGCTGAGCCGGGACAAAGTGGCGGAATTATAGCGGAATATGGATTAGAGAGAGTTGATTGGGGATTGGGTTATTGGTATATTGGTTATTGGTGTATTGTGGAGAGGTGGAAAGAGTATAATTCTCCAAGAGAGAAGGAGGTGACGGATGCAGCGACTCTATCGAAACTGTTATGCGATGGACCGGAAATGTTACGAGGAGTACGGGCTGACGGAGGATCTGCTGATGGAACATGCGGCGGAGGGGATGGCCCGCTGCATCCGGGAGCGTTTCGAGGCGGGAAGCAGGGTGCTGATCGCGGCGGGCCCCGGGAACAACGGCGCAGACGGTATCACTCTGGCCAGGCTGCTGCAGGGGAGTTTCTCACCGCGGCTCTTTCTGCCTCTGGGGGTCAAGTCGCCGATGGCGAAACTCCAGCTGGAGCGGGCCCGCAAGGTGGGGGTGCCCACGGTCGAAGAGATCGAAGAGGCCGAGATCGTTGTGGATGCGATTTTCGGTGCCGGTTTGAGCCGCCCGCTGAGTGAAGAGATCGCCGGGATCGTCGAGAGCCTCAATGCTCTGGAGGGGTTCAAACTCGCCTGCGACATTCCCACGGGGCTCGACGAAGCGGGATGGCCCTCGCCGACCGCCTTCCGGGCCGATCTGACGGTAACGATGGGGGCCCTCAAAGAGGCGCTCTATCTCGATGCCGCCAAAGAGTATGTGGGGGAGATTCACTGTGTCGATCTGGGAGTGGATCGGATGCTCTACGAGGAGGAGAGCTCCGTTCGGCTCCTGGAAGCCACCGATTTTCTTCCTCCACTGCGTTCCGACCGGACGGCAGGCCACAAAGGGACCTTCGGTCATACGGCGGTCTTCTGCGGAGAGAAAGAGGGAGCCGGGATCATCGCCGCTTCGGCGGCAGCCCGCTTCGGGGCGGGGCTGACAACGCTGGTGATCCATGAGCAGGTGGGGGCCCCTGCATTTCTGATGACGGCCACTACGGTTCCCCCCAAAGCCACGGCACTGGCGATCGGGATGGGGTTGGGAGAGTATTTTGAATCGGAGCTGCTGGAAAAAGAGGTGGTGAACTCGCCGCTTCCGATCGTGCTGGATGCCGATGCCTTCGGCAAGCCGGAGCTCCTGCAGATCCTGCATCAGGAGAACCGTGAGATCGTCATCACCCCTCATCCTGCCGAGTTTACCCGGCTCTGGAAAATCCTGATGAAGGAGGAACTCGACGTGGAAACGGTCCAGCGGGACCGTTTCGGGCTGGCACGACGTTTCAGCGCCCGTTTTCCCCATGTGGTACTGCTGCTCAAAGGGGCCAATCCCATCATCGCCCATCTGGGAGAGCTTTTCGTCAATTCCCTGGGGACGGTGGCCCTGGCCAAAGGCGGCAGCGGCGACGTGCTCAGCGGCCTGATCGCGGCGCTGCTGGCCCAGGGATATGAAGCACTGGATGCGGCGATCCAGGGGAGTCTGGCCCTGGCTCTGGCCGCCAGGTGTTATGAGGGAGCGGACTACTCGATGCTGCCGACGGATCTGATCGACAATCTCAAATACCTAAACAATGAGGAGTAAGACCCCCAATATGTACCTCTCATTCTCCATTCTCCATTCTCAATCCTCCATCCCTTTTCATAAAGGGACTCTTTTATGAAAAGGATAGTGGTTCTTTTCAGCGGGCAGGGGAGCAATCTGGCCTATATTTTGAAGCATCTGCATGGCAAAAAACTGGAAGTGGCGGCGACCATGACCAACAATCCCGAAGCTGAAGGGATCCAAGTCGCCCGGCAACACGGGGTGCCGGTGGAGGTGGTCGATCACCGGGATTTCGCCGATCGGGAAGCTTTCGACCGGGAACTGGTGAAACGGATCGAGGCGTATCGGCCCGATCTGACGGTCCTGGCCGGCTTCATGCGGATCCTGACGCCGGTCTTTACCGAATCGGTCCGGGCGATCAATCTGCACCCCTCCCTGCTGCCCAGGCATCGGGGGCTGAATGCGATCGAGAAGAGCTGGGAAGATGAACATCCTGAAGGGGGAGTGACGGTCCATCGGGTCAGTGGTGAACTCGACGGGGGAGAGGTGATCGTGCAGTATGAGCTGGAGAAAGAGGGGTTCGAAAGCTACGAAGAGTATCACGATGCGATACGCCGGATCGAAAAAGAGGCTCTCACCGAAGGGATCTGCGACGTTTTAAAATGTGATTAAGCTCTCTGTGTTATAACCCACAGAAGTCTATGAAACTCAGAGAAAAAAGGAAAGATAATGAGCGATATCCTCAAGATCGGAAAATACGAGTTTACCAGCCGCCTCATCGTGGGAAGCGGGAAATATCCCGATTTTCAAACCACCCGGGATGCCACCCTGGCCAGCAGCAGTGAAATGATCACGGTGGCGGTACGGCGGGTCAACATCACCAACCCCGATGAAGAGAACCTGATGGATTACTTCAAGGATACCGACGTGAAGTTCCTCCCCAACAGCGCGGGGTGCACCACCGCCGAGGAGGCGATCACCCTCTTCCGCCTCACCCGGGAAGCGACGGGGATCGATCTGATCAAGCTGGAGGTGATCGGGGATACCGCCAAGACCCTCTACCCCGACGTGATCGAGACGATCAAAGCATGTGAAGTCCTGGCCAAGGACGGCTTTACCATCATGGCCTACACCAACGATGACCCCATTGTCGCCAAGCGCCTGGAGGAAGCGGGAGCGGCAGCGGTGATGCCCCTGGCGGCCCCCATCGGCTCGGGGCTGGGGATCCAGAACCGTTTCAACGTGGTCTTCGTCAAAGAGGCAGTTTCCGTGCCGGTGATCGTGGATGCGGGGATCGGCTGCGCCAGTGACGCGGCGGCGGCCATGGAGCTGGGAGCCGACGGGGTGCTCACCAACACCGCCATCGCCCAGGCCGACAACCCGATCCTCATGGCCGAAGCGATGAAGCACGCCGTCATCGCCGGACGGATGAGCTACAAAGCCGGACGCATTCCCAAACGTCCCTTCGCTACCGCCAGCTCTCCGGTGGACGGGATGATTTTTTGATTAAGTGCTCTGAATAACTGAAACGATCTTTTTCCGTCATCCTGAACTTGATTCAGGATCCACGGTTTGATGGGCATTCAAGGGCCTGGATTCCGGGTCAAGCCCGGAATGACGGTTGTTTTTCAGAACACTCCATGATTAATGACCAATAACCGATTTTACTCGTTGATCTTCTCTTTGATCTCTCTCGCCATCTGGGCAATGGTGGCGATTCGATTGGCGGGGCTGAGTGCCTCATCGAGCAAGACTTTGACAAAAGCGGAGCCGACGATCACGCCGTCGACTCCCTTGGCCTTTTCCCTGGCTGTTTCGGGGTTGACGCCGAAGCCCACATAGACCGGAGTCTGCGTCGCCTCCCGGATCCGGGAGATCACCGGAGCCAGCTCTTCGCTCTGGCCGCTACCGGTGATTCCCGCATAGGCGACCAGGTAGATGAACTTTTCAGCTTCGCGGCTGATCATGGCGATGCGCTCAGGTGTATCCGTAGGGGCGATGAAGTCGATCAGACTCAGGCCGGCTTCCCGGATCATCGGTTGGTAGGGTTGGGCCTCCTCGAAAGGAAGATCGGGGATGATGAAACCGTTGACACCGGCATCGCGGGCTTCTTCGATGAAACGTTCCATCCCCAGATGGTAGAAGGGGTTGAAATAACCCATCCAGAGGGTATCGATCGCCGGAGCGATCT
>JALWZI010000167.1 GCA_027002755.1 Campylobacteraceae bacterium
GCCGAGGTGTAACAGCCCGGATTCAATTCTCGCCCAGCGGGAACAACAAAAACCATCATGAATGAAAGGATGCAGCTTTGCCTACCATCAACCAGTTGATCCGCAAAGAGCGGAAGAAGGTGATCAAGAAGTCCAAGTCACCTGCACTCGTAAACTGTCCTCAGCGCCGCGGTGTCTGTACCCGCGTCTATACCACGACCCCCAAGAAGCCCAACTCGGCGCTTCGTAAGGTCGCCAAAGTCCGCCTCACCAGCGGTTTCGAGGTTATCTCCTACATCGGAGGAGAGGGCCACAACCTCCAGGAACACTCCATCGTCCTGGTCCGGGGCGGCCGGGTCAAGGACCTCCCCGGTGTGAAGTACCACATCGTTCGGGGGGCCCTGGATACCGCCGGTGTCGCCAACCGGAAGCGTGCCCGCTCCAAATACGGCGCCAAGCGACCCAAGTAAGCGACGACCGAGAGGCTCTGCGGCTTCGGCCGCTTGATCAGGCGCTGCCGTGACCCCTTCGTGGGCAGCGTTTGAGTAAATCAATGTCACGATTGAAGAAAGGAAAGAAAGAATGAGAAGAAGAAGAGCTCCCCAGCGTCCGGTCCTGCCGGATCCCGTTTACGGAAGCAAAGTCCTGACCAAGTTCATCAACGCCGTCATGCTCGACGGCAAGAAGGTAACCGCCCAGAAGATCATGTACGGTGCCCTGGAGAGAATTGAATCCAAAACCGGCGAGAAAGGCATCGACGTCTTCAACAAGGCGATGGAGAACGTCCGTCCCGTCATGGAGGTCAAGAGCCGCCGCGTCGGCGGGGCGACCTATCAGGTCCCCGTCGAAGTCCGTCCCGTCCGCCAGCAGTCCCTGGCGATCCGCTGGCTGGTCGAAGCGGCCCGCAAGCGCAATGAGCGGACCATGATCGAGCGCCTGGCCAACGAGCTGATGGATGCCGCCACCGAAAAAGGGGCTGCGTTCAAGAAGAAAGAAGATACCTACAAGATGGCCGAAGCCAACAAAGCATTCGCCCACTACCGCTGGTAAGAAGAAGGAAAAGACATGCCCAGATCACACCCCCTCAGCAAAGTACGGAATATCGGAATCGCGGCGCACATCGACGCCGGAAAGACCACCACCACCGAGCGGATCCTCTTCTACACCGGTGTCAGCCACAAGATCGGTGAGGTCCACGACGGTGCCGCCACTATGGACTGGATGGAGCAGGAGCAGGAGCGCGGGATCACCATTACCTCCGCGGCGACAACCTGTGAATGGAAAGGCGTTCAGATCAACATCATCGACACTCCGGGCCACGTCGACTTCACCATCGAAGTCGAGCGTTCCATGCGGGTCCTCGACGGTGCCGTCGCCGTCTTCTGTTCGGTCGGCGGGGTCCAGCCCCAGTCCGAGACCGTCTGGCGCCAGGCCAACAAGTACCATGTCCCCCGCATGGTCTTCGTCAACAAGATGGACCGCACCGGTGCCGACTTCTTCGAGGTCGAGCGGCAGATCAAAGAGCGGCTCAACGCCAACCCCGTGCCCATCCAGATCCCCATCGGCGCCGAGGAGAACTTCCAGGGCGTCGTCGATCTGGTAGAGATGAAAGCGGTGATCTGGGATGACGACCAGTCCCTCATGGGTCAGAAATACGAGGTCGTCGATATCCCCGAAGATCTGGTGGAGCTGGCCGAAGAGTACCGGGAGAAGATGATCGAAGCGGTCGCCGAGACCAGTGACGAGCTTCTCGACAAGTACATGGAGGGCGAAGAGCTCACCAAAGAGGAGATCAAAGCCGGGATCAAAAAGGGATGTATCGATCTGAGCATCGTCCCCATGACCTGCGGTACCGCCTTCAAGAACAAGGGCGTTCAGACCCTGCTGGATGCCGTGGTCGACTATCTGCCCTCTCCCACCGAAGTTCCCCCCATCCGGGGTGAATACGAGGATGGGACCGAGACCTTTGTCGAGTCCACTGACGAGGGCCCCTTCGCTGCCCTGGCCTTCAAGATCATGACCGACCCCTTCGTGGGTCAGCTGACCTTCATCCGGGTCTACCGCGGGGTTCTCGATTCCGGTTCCTACGTCTACAACACCACCAAGAACAAGAAAGAGCGGATCGGCCGTCTGCTGAAGATGCACTCCAACAAGCGGGAAGAGATCAGCAACCTCTACGCCGGTGAGATCGGTGCTGTCGTCGGGCTGAAGTACACCCTGACCGGGGATACTCTGGCTGACGAGAAGGACAAGGTGATCCTGGAGCGGATGGAGTTCCCCGATCCCGTCATCTCCGTCGCCGTCGAGCCCAAGACCAAAGCGGACCAGGAGAAGATGAGTATCGCCCTGCAGAAGCTGGCGCAGGAGGATCCCTCCTTCCGTGTCGCTACCGACGAGGAGTCGGGGCAGACCATCATCTCCGGAATGGGTGAGCTTCACCTGGAGATCATCGTCGACCGGATGATGCGCGAGTTCAAGGTCGAGGCGGAAGTGGGGGCTCCCCAGGTCGCCTATCGGGAGACCATCAAGACTCCGGTCAACCAGGAGTACAAGTACGCCAAGCAGTCCGGTGGTCGCGGTCAGTACGGTCACGTCTTCCTCAAGATCGAGCCTCAGGAGCAGGGAGCCGGTTACGAGTTTATCGACGAGATCAAGGGAGGGGTCATCCCCAAAGAGTACATCCCTGCCGTCGACAAGGGTATCCAGGAGGCGATGCAGCGCGGTATCCAGGCCGGTTATCCCGTCGAGGATGTCAAAGTGACCCTCTACGACGGAAGCTACCACGAAGTCGACTCCTCGGAGATGGCCTTCAAACTGGCCGGATCCATGGGCTTCCGGGAGGGGGCCAAAAAGGCCAATCCCGTCATCCTCGAGCCGGTCATGAAGGTCGAGGTCGAGGTGCCCGAAGAGTACATGGGAGATGTCATCGGCGATATCTCCAAGCGCCGCGGTCAGGTCAACGGTATGGGTGACCGTGCCGGCAACAAGATCGTGGATGCTTTCGTTCCTCTGGCGGAGATGTTCGGTTACTCCACCGATCTGCGCTCCATGTCCCAGGGACGCGCCACCTACGCGATGGAGTTCGATCACTACGACGAAGTTCCCGCCAACGTAGCCAAAGAGATCATCGAAAAGCGCAACGGTTGAGTGAAACGCCTTGCGGCGTTTCAAGTTAACAGTTAACAATTAACAGTTAATAATTTTTGGAAGCGTCACGTTGTGACGGCTTCTATCTTTCTGTAAATCGCGCCGTCAGAGCATAGATCGCTCTCATAGAGCGCGATCTCCGCTTTGACCTCTCCAATCGTTCTTTCTCTGTATTTTTCCAAAAGCTCTTTATAGCCTCTCCAGTCCGTTATTTTTTTGATCCGGCAGAGGGTGGCATGGGGGGTGAACCGGTAGAGTTCAAATCCCGCCCGCCGCAACTGACCCGCTTTGCGGTAGAGGATCTTCTCTTTCGCTTTGGCGTGGAAGATCCGGGGAGGGCGTCCGAAACTTCCCAATCCTCTGAGAAGGGCGGGGCAATCGAGGGGATCGATCCGCTGCAGCATCGTAAGCCATGGGTCGGCGGAGTTCTGTTCACCCAGGAAGATCCAGGTCAGATGCAGATCCGCCTCTTCGACCCATTTCCCCTCGATCACTTTTGAAAACTCTCTCCGCAACGCAGTATAATCATAGAGAATGACCGGTGAGGCGATAAAGAGGCGCATGGAGATATTGTGCCATAAACCCCAAAGTTAAAAAGGCTAAGGAGAAAATAGTGGGAGGACGGGAAGTTTTGGTCTGGGGGATCTTTTACGGGGTTACCCTCATGATGCTGGGACTGCTTGCCGCCCTTTTCTTCCCTGCGGCTTCGGTTCTGCGAAGGATCGCCGTATCCGGAGGGGCCGGACCGGCGAACCTGATCCCGCTTTCATTTCTGCTTCTGAGCTTTCTCTATGGCTTCCTGCGGGCCCGCAGGGAGGGACGCCGAAGACGCTGGATCGCGGCCTACGGCTGGTTGAGCGGTGCGACGGCTCTGGCGGTGGTGCTGCTCTATCTCTATCTGAAACGGATGACGGGGGCCTGAAAAAGTTATTCAGCGTACCAACGGCATTCCGCTTTCGATCGTTCGCACATCGAGGAAGGAGCCGCTGGGATACTCCTGTGCCTTTTCGCAGGCGTCGAGGAATCGGCGGGCCGCTATCTCCGGCGTCTGGATCGGGCCGTCTTTGATCCGCTGGATCGAGGGGTAACGGAGGGGATCGGTGATCCGCAGTATCTTCTCAAGCATCGGGGTCATGACGATGCCCGGGGCGATGGCGCTGAAATGGGTCCAGGGCTTTTCGGCGGCGTAGAGTTTGATCAGCATGTTCAGCGCGGCTTTGGAGAGGGCATAGGCCCCCCACCCCTTGGAGCCGTTGACGGCGGCCCCGGAGCTGACGGCGACGACCTGCCGGGGGCGGGCATGGAGGTCCAGCGTGTCGATGATCTGTTTGTTGGCCCAGACATTGAGGTCCATGGTCCGGTGGATCTCCTCCAGCGAGGTCTCGGAGAGCTCTTTGATCTCCGTGAGCTGCCCGGCGTTGAGGATCACCAGATCGAAAGCGTGCCCCTTGACGAACTCTTTGAGATTTTCCCGAAGCATCGTGACATCGCTCAGGTCCAGAGGGAGAAAATAGTACCCGGCCTGATTCAGAAAACGCTTGTTGTCGTGGCGCCCGACCGCATAGACCTGATCCCCCTGTTCCAGGGCCCTTTCCGCCAGGGCCGCACCCAGTCCGCTGCTTACCCCTGTGATCATCACTTTTCTCATCGCTTCCCTCCTCATACTGTATAATATCTATCATACAAAAATTCGCAGAAGCAAGTCAAAACGGAACACAATGAAAAAAGACAATATCATTCTGATCGGTTTCATGGGGGTGGGCAAAGGGACAACCGCCCGGGCCTATGCCAAAAAGTACGGTATCTACAATATCGACACCGACGATCTGATCGAATCCAAAGAGAACCGGACCATCCCGAAGATCTTCAAAAAAAAGGGCGAAGCCTATTTCCGGAAACTGGAGCAGGAGACCGCCGACTGGATCGAGTGCTGCGTACGTGGGACTCTGATCAGCTGCGGCGGCGGGTTCTATCAGGTAAAAAACCTCAAAAAACTGGGGACCGTCGTACTGCTGGACGCCAGTTACGACTGGATCTACCATCGACTCAGCACCGCCAAAAACGCCAAAAACAAACTGGCCAAACGCCCCCTCTTCGCCGGCCCAAAAAAGCGAAAAAAACCCACCCCCCACCGGGAAA
>JALWZI010000168.1 GCA_027002755.1 Campylobacteraceae bacterium
GGCTGAGGATCCCTTTGAGCTCTCCGATCTCCACATAGGTATTGCCCGCATCGTCGACCCGGCTGACGGTTCCGATGATGATGGAGCCTACCTTGGCTTTGTACTTGTCGAAGAGGTCCTGCTCGATCCGGCGCTGGATATGGTACTCCAGCTCGTGGAAGAGATTGGCGGCGGCGGTGCGGCCATAATCCTCCAGGTGGAATTCGCTGCGGATCTTGTCCCCGGGCTCGATCCCCTCGTCGTAGCTTTTGGCTTCGTCGACGGTGATGTAGCTCTCGGGCTCTTCCTGGGCTCGGGGATCGTCGTTCTCTACGACGGTGAGGACCTTGTAGATATGGTAGTCCTCGTTGTCCCGGTCGATCTCCACTTCGAACTGGCTCTCTTCGCCGGCAAGGCGCTTGGCGGTCTGGATGAGAGCCTCTTGGAAGGCCTCCAGGGCGCTTTCGACCGAGAGGTTTTTTTCGTGGGCCATCGACTCGATGATGGAGAGAATTTTTTGCATTGTTTATCCTTCTTTTAGACGTTTTTCTGAGTTCCGGCACAGACGAGACTATCGATAATTTGACGGCTTGAGAGTTACGATTCGTGCAGGATTTTCTTTCTTTTTTAGAGGAATACCATTCTACCTAATCGAAGCTTTACGGAAAATAAAGTATAATCTAAATAAATACTTTAACACTCCCCGCCGCGTGCGGGAAAGGGAACCCAATGAAACTGAAACTGGCACGGACAACACTCAAAGCCAAACCGAAAAGCGTCGAATTGAGCAAAATCGAGGAGATGCTCCCCGAAAAATCGATCTTCTACTTTGACAGGGACAACTCCCACAAAGATCTCAAGGCATTGATCGAGTATTTCGAGGAGAAGGGGTACAACGTCTACATGCGGGAGGTCAAATACGGCCTCAATGAGGACGAATACATCTACGAGGTCCATATCGTTCAGCAGTGAACGTATCCCTATGAGCAAAAAACTCTATATCGAGACCCTGGGCTGTGCCATGAACGTCCGGGATACCGAGCATATGATCGCCGAGCTCTCCCGCAAAGAGGACTATACCCTGACGGAAGAACTTTCCGAAGCGGACCTGATCATCATCAACACCTGTTCGGTACGGGAGAAGCCGGTGGCGAAGCTCTTTTCGGAGATCGGACGTTTCCGCCAGCTGCGAAAAGAGGGCGCCAAGATCGGCGTGACCGGATGCACCGCCAGCCACCTGGGTGAGGAGATCATCCGACGGGCTCCCTATGTCGATTTCGTCCTGGGGGCTCGCAATGTCTCCAAGATCACCAAGGTCCTGGGGCAGAAGCACGCTGTCGAGGTGGAGACAGATTACGACGAGAGCACCTATCCCTTCGGTGAATACCGGAGCAATCCCTTCAAAGCGATGGTCAACATCTCCATCGGGTGTGACAAGCAGTGTACCTTCTGCATTGTCCCCGCGACCCGGGGGGAGGAGATCTCCATCCCCAGCCGGCTGATCCTGCAGGAAGTCGAGCGGGCCGTGGAGAGCGGGGCCAGAGAGGTGATCCTGCTGGGGCAGAATGTCAACAACTACGGACGCCGCTTCAGCACCGGAGAGGATGAGGTCGGCAACTTTACAGAGCTGCTGCGCCGGGTGGGCGACGTGGAGGGGCTGGAACGGATCCGCTTTCAGTCGCCCCACCCCCTCCATATGGACGACGAGTTTCTGGAGGAGTTCGCCGCCAACCCGAAGATCTGCCCCCAGATCCATGTCCCTCTCCAGAGCGGATCGACCCGGCTGCTCAAACAGATGAAGAGGGGCTACTCCAAGGAGTGGTTCCTCGATCGCTGCCGAAAGATCCGGGAGATGGTTCCCGGCGTGGCGATCTCCACCGATATCATCGTCGGATTTCCCGGAGAGACCGACGAGGATTTCGCCGAGACGATGGAGGTATTGGAGGCGGTGCGCTTCGATCAGATGTTCAGCTTCCGCTACTCTCCCCGGCCTTTCACAGCGGCGGCGGAGTACGAGGAGCAGGTCCCCGAGGCGGTGGCGGCCGAGCGGCTGCGCAGGCTTCAGACCCGCCATGACGAGATCGTCGATGAGATCATGGCGACCCAGGAAGGCACGATCCACAAGGTCTATTTCGAAGAGCTTCGCCCCGGCAACCGGGTCGCCGGCCGCAGTGCCGACGGAAGGCTGGTAAGCGTGGAAGGAAGCGAAGAGCTGCTGGGGCAGATCCTGCCGGTACGGATCACCCGGGCCATGCGCCGTTCTCTTGAAGGAGAGATTGTCTGAAACTGGTCATTGGTCATTGGTCATTGGTCATTGGGCGCGTCTTTGACGCGGTTATTGGTATATTGGTATATTGGTGTATTGGGGAAAAGACTTTTGCCGGACTGAAGTCCCGCCTCCAAAAAGATGCGTTGCAAAGCAGCGCTCCGAAATTCTCAATTCTCAATTCTCAATTCTCAATTAAGTCGTGGGATAGCAATCCCACGCTACACAGTTTTCAGTTTCTAGTTACTAGTTCCTCGTTACTAGTTTCTACTCGGTTCCTCACTCTTCACTCTTCACTCTTCACTTGGAGACTCCACAGGAGTCTCCGATGAATCTCCCCGAACTGGTGGACGATTTTCTCGACTATCTCTTCCAGATCCGGGGGTACAGCGAAACGACCGTGGAGACCTATGAGTTGCCGCTGCGGCAGATGCTCGCCCATCATCGGCTGCGCAAAGAGGAAGAGGGCATCGTTCTGGATATCATGCCGCTGCGCCGGGTGATCGCTGCCAATCAGCGCCGGACCGTGGCCAAAAAGCTCAGCGCCATCCGCTCTTTTGTCCGCTATCTTCAGGAGCAGAAAGAGATGGCGATCGTCCTGGAGGGGGATGATTCGGTCAAGGTCCCCAGGACCCTGCCCAAGCCGATCGACGAGGGGTATATCCAGGAGGTGATGGCGGCGGCGGATCCGACGGAGCGGCTGATTCTGGCACTGCTCTACGGCCTGGGGCTTCGGATCTCCGAACTGGCCTCACTGCGGCGGGAGCAGATCCGGGGTGAGTGGATCACGATTCACGGCAAGGGGGGCAAGAGCCGGCAGCTGCCGATCCCTCCCAAGGTAAAGAAACTTCTGGAAGCCTATCTCGCCCTCCATCCCGGCGGAGAGTACCTCTTCGAAAAAGGGAACGCCCCCATGAGTGCTGCCCAGCTGCGCTATCGGGTTCAGAAACTCTTTCGCTCCCGGGGGATCAAAGCGACCCCCCACCAGCTGCGCCACTCCTTTGCCACCCATCTCCTGGAGCATGGCGCAAGGATCTCCGACGTGAGCGAACTGCTGGGCCACTCCAGTATGGCGACGACCCAGATCTATACCAAACTGGGAAGTGCCCAGAAGCTTAAAGAGTATATGAAAGCGCACCCATTGGGGAAGAAAAAGAACTGAGCCGCCTGTCAACCGTCACATTGGACCGATTGTCAGAAGGGTGACACCCTGTCAAGCTGTGAGGATTTTGATCTCCTCTTCCAGGGGGGTGCCGAAGTGCTCCATTGCCCGTTCTTTGGCCAGGTTGATCAGGGCGATCGCCTCGTCGTAGGTTCCCCCGCCCAGGTTGACAAGGAAGTTGGCATGCATTTCACTCCAGGCCATCCCTCCCCAGCGGTAGCCTTTGAGCCCCACCGCCTCGATGAGCCGCCCGGCGTAGTCTCCCGGCGGGTTTTTGAAAGCGCTGCCGGCACTGGGTTCCTTGGGCTGATTGTTTCGCAGGGCCAAAAGCTCCCGGCGCAGGCTTTCGTCATAGCCCCGCCGCAGGGGAAAGCGGGCGGCGGTGGCGATGCCGAGGAGCCGGGCATAGCGGTAGCCATGTTCGATCTCTTTGGCCGGGATCCATACGTTGCCGATGCGGATTGACGCCAGCAGCGGAAAGATCTCATACTCTTTGACCCCGGCGTTCATCGCCAGCATCCCACCCAGGGTTCCCGGAAGTTTGGCGACGAATTCGAAGCCGGCCAGATCGTTTTTGCGGGCGAAGCTGAGGATCTTCCCTGTGGGGGTGGCGGCACCGATCTCCAAAATCTCACCGTCGATGCGGCAGTAGTCGAAATCTTTCGAGAGCATCATCAGGGGAGGCGGCGCGGGGGAGAGCAGCAGATTGTTGGCTCCGCCGATCAGGTAACGATCTTCGGGAATTTCATCCTCTTTCTCGATCATCAGTACGTCGACTTCGGGGCCGATTTTGATGCTGGAGTATTTTGAAAAGTCGATGGTTTTAAAGAACACGATTCGCTCCGCGAAAGGGAATCACAGATTCCTCCACTCGTCATACTCCCTCGGGATCAGATACTCCTCTGTCTTGATGGGGCACTCCCAGAGGCCGTGTTCGTAGCCGATGGAGTAGAGGCGGTCGAGGGCCTCCAGTTGCCGGTCGGAGAGTTCGGCGCTCTCTTCGGAGGCGTACATATTGAGGTAACGATCCAGCAACTCGTCGGAGATCCGTACCAGCTGTTGCTCTTCCAGAAGGCGGCAGAGCTCCTCTTTGCGTTGGTTGGCGACGCGGACTCCGTCGGTGAGGATCTTTTCGATTTCGATAGCGCGGTTGAGGGGCAGGCTGCGACGCAGGGCCATGCCCCCCAGGGGCAGGGGCAGTTCGGCCCCCGCCAGCTCCCGCCAGATCTCCCAGACCTCCTTCTCCACCTCCAGGTTTTCGTCGAAATCGAGGATCGATTCGTGGATGAGCACGCCCGCATCGACGGTGCCGTCGAGGACCGCCTGCTCGATCTCAAGGAAGTTCATGTAAACCGGGCGGGCCTGGGGGTAGTAGATCCGCACCAGCATGGCGTTGGTGGTGTAGCGTCCCGAGAGGGCCACTTTGAAGTTGCGGCGCAGCCGTTTGCCTTTGCGTTTGATCAGCTTGGGCCCGTACCCCTCTCCGAAGCTGACGGCGGTTCGCAGCAGGGCGTAGTCCTCCCGGATCAGAGGGTAGAGCCCGAAACTGATTGCACTCACGTCATAGGTGCCTTTGAGGGCTTCGACGTTGAGGGTTTCGATGTCGAGCCCGATATTTTCGAAGCGGTAGTCCCGGGTATCGACCCATCCGAAACGGATGGCGTAATACATAAAGATATCGTCGGCATCGGGAGAATGGGCCAGTTGAACGGTCATGGTAGCTCCGGGATTGGAATGGTGCTATTTTATCCAAAAATGACATTTTGAAATTTTCATCCCGTCCGTAGGGAGATGGTGATAAAATCACATCAAATTATCAC
>JALWZI010000169.1 GCA_027002755.1 Campylobacteraceae bacterium
AGTCCGCACCGTTGCGCCGGACGGTCTCCAGGGCTTCCTCGTAGCTGTCGGTCTCCACGAGGGTCAGTCTGGGGTGTGCCTTTTTCAGTTTGGCCAGGGCCGGATCGCCCCGTTTCCCGGCCAGACGCTTGCCGGTAAGGATCAGCTGCCCGTGGTTCTCCGAGGCGGGGATACGCTGTCGTACAAAGACCTCTTCATATTCGAGATAGGGAGAGGTGAAGAAAAGGAGTTTCGCACTTTGTTCGTCCCGGGAGGCGGCAGCGAGGAGGTCGCACTCTCCCTGCCGGATCATCTGCAGCTCCGTCTGACGGTCCGTGGCAGGCCGGAAGTCCAGTTTGAGACGGAGGCGGCGGGTCAGGGTGTCGAGGATCTCCACCGAGATTCCCTGCGCTTTACCCTGCTCTACGAACTCGATGGGTGCGCGGTCCCTTTCGACACAGACCCGTAGCGTCCGATGCCGGTCGAGATAGTTCTGTTCGGCCGGGGTCAGAAGCTCTTTGCTGTTGAGCAGGGGATTGATGCCGAACCATTTGTGTTTGAGTTTGTCGAGCTCCTGCTTCGTGACGGTCTGCTGGGCTTTTTTCAGGATCCGGGCGAGGACTTTGTCCTTTTTGGAGACCCCCAGAGCGACGTGACTGACCGTACCGGGATCGTTGATGTAACTGGTGGCGATGATATTGGAGATCAGGTACTTCCGCATCAGATAGTCCACGACTACCTGTTTGCCCACGACGGCGTCCACTTTCCCTAGGGAGAGGAGCTTCAATGCCTGCAGCTGATCGGGAACGAGGACCTGACGGATCCCTGGATAGTGTTTGGCCAGATACTGCTGGATGAAAAAGCCCTGCACCAGCGCCACTTTTTTCCCTTTGAGATCCCCGAGTGTGAAGTAGATCTGATTGTTGACGTTGGTGTAGATGGCGTGCTGCAGATCGATGTAGGGACGGGTGAAGGCGATCGACTTTTTCCGTTCGGGAGTGATGGCGATGTTGTCGATGATATCCAGTTTGTCGGTATTGATCATCCGGAGAAATTCATACCAGGTGTATCCGCTCACATAGCGGACCTTCACCCCGATCTTCTCCGCAATCAGGTTCATATAGTCGATCGAAAAGCCCCTCGCCTGCCCGTTCTCGTTGAAATTGAAAGGAGGCCAGTTGCTCTCGTTGTGGGCCTTGAGTACGGGATGTTTCCTGAGATAATCCCTCTCCTGCCGGGTCAGGATCAGCGGCGACATCTCCACCCCGCCGCCGAAGATGTACTCCTGTAGGAGCTTTTCCGCCTGATCGGCACGTTTCGGTCCGACAAGGTTCCGGATCTGCAGCAGCAACAGTTTCTGATCGATGGAGCCGATGGGATAGAGCTCTGGCTGGATCATCCGTTTGACGATCCTGTATTCATAGCTCAGCTCCTCCAGAGTCAGATTCCGGGCATACTTTTTCCGGATGATATCGATGATCTCGTAGGGGTGTTTCAGTGCATAGTCCCAGCCTTTGATACTGGCATTGCGGAAGGCAAGGGTCCGGTCGGGATGTTCCTCGGCGACCTGCCGGGAGGTGAAGAGCTCCTGTTGGAGCGTCAGATCGCTGTAGTTCCCCGGATCGATGATATTGTAGGGGATCCCCAGGCTGCTGAGGCGGTAGAGCTGGCTGGGGAGATAGATGATCATCGCATCCACCCTCCCCTCGATGAAGGGCTGCATCGAATAGGGCTCGTCAGAGAGCTGGATCTGGGAAAGATTGACGTCACGTCGTTGGAACATCTCTTTGAAATTGAGAAGAAAATCGTTCCGGGAAAAGGCTGAGAGGATCTTGCGACCGGCAAGATCCTCGGGTTTGGTGATCCCTTTTCGGGCGACGATGACCATGGAGGGTTTTTTGAAGAAGCTGGCCAGGAGCTTGACCGGTTCTCCGTCCAGAAAGCGCTTGAGGAGTTTTGAGCTGTAGACCCCGTAGTCGGCCCGCCCTTCCGTTACCTCCCGGACCACATCCATGTCGGGTCGGAATTGCCTCAGTTCCACGCTCAGGCCGGCATCCCGGTAGAAGCCCTTCTCTTTGGCGGCGATGAATCCGGCGAATTCGAAACGGTAGTTCCAGTTGAGTTGCAGAACCACGTGTTCGAGTGATTCTTCTTCCGTTCCCTTGTCGGGAACATTATCTGCCGCACCCCATAGAAGCGCCATTCCCGCCACTACTGTCAGCAGAATTTTTGGTATTCTCATCAAGATTCCATCTCATTTTTTCATAGTTTTTCTTTATCGCTTTAATCTTACAATATAATTCTAAGGCAATATTCGATAAAATCTGTAGATTCTGTAACAGAAAAATTTTGATAACAAGGAATTATTCGATGCAAGAAGTGAAAGTATTGCTGGTCGAAGACGATGAAATGACCTCCGAGTATCTGGCAACCTTTCTTCGGGACAGCGGTTTCGATGTCGATACCGTCTTTTCCGTTACGGACGGGATATCCTATCTCAAACAGAACCACTACGATATCCTGCTGCTGGATATCAACCTCCCCGATTTCAGCGGGATGGAGCTGCTCAAATGCATCAAAGGCTCCCTTTCCCTGCCGGTGATCGTCCTGAGCGCCTACGGCGATACCAAGTCCAAGATCATGGCTTTCCGCTACGGTGCCACCGACTACATGGTCAAACCGATCGACCTGGAGGAGCTGGAGGCGCGGATCTGGGTCCAGCTTGGCAAGAATTCTCTCATCCCCGCTGATTTCGAGGAAGAGGCCTTCCGTATCGAAACCAGCGACATCCTCCTCTACGGCAAGCCCCTCAACCTCACCTGGACCGAGTTCAAGATACTGCAGCTGCTGCTGCAGAACAAGAACCGGACCGTCACCCGGGACCGGCTCCTCTCCTCGCTCTCTGCGGTCAGTTCCAACCGTTCACTGGACAACCATATCAAGAACATCCGCAAAAAGATCGCGGCCAAAGGGGGCAAGAACTTCCTCAAGACGGAATACGGAATGGGTTACCGTCTGATCGACACTCCCTGACCCCTCGTTCTATATATTCTTTAATATAATTACAGAAAGTGGCCCTTTCATTGGGCTTCTTTCCACTTCATTGGAAATTAACCACACTCATTTTCGGATGTCATCCATCTTTCTGTCTACTTAGCCATGAGAAATTTTATGTGAAGTGAATCAAAAGGCGGTGTAAAACGATTTTCAGCATCATGCTGAGAATTTTTTTACGGACCCGGGTCGTCAGACCCGGTTTTTGAAGGACATGGAATCGGCGATGTCCTCGACGCGTCCGATTTTGCGCAGACTGGCGGCTGTGCCCTTGTAGAAGGGGATCTTCGTATCGGGATCGACGAAGTCGGTCACGATATTGTTGACCGGTGAGTTGGGGAAACCGAAGGCCATAAAGAGCTCGCCTTTACGTGTCTCTTCGGTGACATAGGCGACGCCCCGGACGCTGCCGTAGTCGTTGTAGAGCATGACCAGATCTCCGCTTCTGATCCCTTTGGCCTTGGCGTCGGCGGGATTGATCTGCACCGGAGCGATGGGCCAGCGGGTGCTGGGCATAGGGAGCCGGGAGGTGTGGTAGTTGGACTGCCAGACCTCGTTGAGCCGGCCGGAGGTGACCCAGAATTCGTATTTTTTCATCTGGTTGGCCACCTGTTTCGGGATCGGGGGCTGAGGGGTGGGCTGGAACATCGCTTTGCCCGACTTGGTCCCGAACTTGTTGTCGGTGTAGAGTCGGCGGGTTCCTACCAATTTGCCGTTGCTCACTTTGACGATGGGGTTCTGGACCCCGTTGTTGCCGTTGGCCCTCAACAGGTCGTAGGTAGCAAGCGTCCCGGTGGGTCCTCCCTGGGAGTCCATCTTGGCCCCCTGCCCCGCGAAGCCGTCTTTGAAGGCGTCCTCTTCGCTCTTCCAGTCGAAACCTTCGAAGCGTTTTGCCATCTCTTTGTTCCCCTCTTTTTCGTAGAGGGCCTTGAGGGCGTTGGCGATCTCGGCAGCGATGAGGCAGTCGGGTTTGGAGGTCCCCGGTGCGTCGACCACTTTTTCCGAGAGCCGGACCCGCCGCTCCCCGTTCATGGAGGTCAGGTTCATCTCCATCGTCGTCGCCGCAGGGAAGGAGACATGAGCCACTTCCGATTTGAAGGTGGGATAGATGTCCACATCGATGAAGAAGAGTCCTCCGTCATATTTGCAGGCCCGATAGAT
This sequence comes from Campylobacteraceae bacterium, assembly GCA_027002755.1. Taxonomy (GTDB): domain Bacteria; phylum Campylobacterota; class Campylobacteria; order Campylobacterales; family Sulfurovaceae; genus Nitratifractor. Next base: position 4,195 of record JALWZI010000169.1, read on the forward strand.
TGCGTCAGCCATGGTTTCATTGTCGGCACCGATATTCCTGCTCATGGCGCTTTTCACGATATCACTACGTCGTTTGAAGGAGGTGGCCAGCCGCTCCCCCATGATCGAATCGACGAAGGGATTGCATCCCCAGGCGAAGAATGCGAGATAGTTTCCCTGGGCCGCCTCCGCGTCGACAACGACCAGATTCTGACGACCCGGCATCCCTTTGGGCGGCGCCGGGCGTACATAGCCCTCCTGGTGCCCGCCGAGGCGGCAGACCCCGGTCCCGACCCGGCCCACGGACTGGGTCAGGATCGCCACATTGACAATGGAGGCGATATTCTCGTAGTTTTTGATGCCCCAGATGACCCCTTTTTCGTAAAAGATCGCTGTGCGGGGCCGATGGCCCGATTTTTTGGGTTTGGCCATCCATTCGGCGGCCTTTTTGATCTCTTCAGCTTTGAGGCCAGTGATTTTGGCGGCGTCAGAGAGGGAGGTTTTGTTCGCCTTCGCCGTCTTCTCGAAATTTTCCGTATGTTTGCGGATGAAATCCTTCGCCTCCCAGCCCTGCTCCAGGATGTAGGTGAAAAGCGCGTTCATCAAGGTCACGTCGGTGCCCGGTTTGATCCGGAGATGCAAAACCCGCTCCTTCCCCGCCAGATCGATGGCGTTGACCACGCTGACGGTCCGCCGCGGATCGACGAAGATGATCCGGGCCGCCTCCGCCGTTTCTCCTTTTTCGAACTCTTTTTTCTTGGCGGCGACGGTCGCTCCCTGGAGGTTTTTGGCCCAGTGCATCAGATAGAGGTTGGTCTGGGTCTCGTAGGGGTTGGCCCCGATGACGAAGAGCGTGTCGGAGAGCTCGGTGTCATAGTAGCCGGTGTTGAGCTCCCCGATGCCCATCTCCCGGGTGGCGTGAACCTCCGAGTTGTAGGCAGGGCGGTTGTGGATTGCCGCGGAGCGGGTCTGGATCGCTTTGAAGAAGAGTTTTCCCGTTCCCCAGGTATTCTCGTATCCGCCGCCGCCCCCGCCGTGGTCGAAGGCTTTGAAGGCGACCTGATCGGGACCGTCGTCGTCGATGATCTTTTTTAGCACCCGGGCGGTAAGATCCCGGGCATCCTCCCAGGTGGTCCTCGCCAGGTTGTTGCCGGCATAGACCTGAGGGTCGAGGAGCCGATCCCGGGTGAAGGAGCTTTTGTTGTAGAGCGTCGCCGCCATGGCGCCGCCCCTGGCGGAGTTCTGCCCCTGGTTGACCACACAGTTCGCATCGGGGATTACCATCACGTTGTACTCTTTGCCGTCGCGGTCCCGGACGGTGTTGACCATCTGCTCGCTGGCCCAGACCCCCGACAGCGCCGGCTGCTGTTGGGTGAAGTCGACCCCCAGGGCGTTGCGTTTGGGGGTTCCGCTGGTTCCCTTGGGCCACTTGTAGGCGGTATAGCCGCAGCCGACGATACAGAATTCACAGGTGACATTTTTCTTTTCCGCGCCGACAGGAGGCAACGGAAGCTTGTCATTAATAGAAAAGGGCATCTCTTATCCTTTCAGGTTTGATTCGCGGCCGTAGATCAGGCCGTTGACGCCATAGGCGATGATCTTGTCCCCGTCGACCCGGACCAGGATCTCGGGAATGTTCTCCGTCGCCTGGCCGATGATCATCTGCCCATCCAGCTCCGCATCGAATTCACTGAAGTGGCACGGACAGCGAAAGGCCCGTTTATCGGCGTTGTAGACGATGGGGCATCCTTTGTGGGTGCATAGCAGGCTGTAGGCCTTGATCTGACCGTTGACCATCACCGCTTTGCAGGGAGAGTCGTTGTCGGGGTAGTTGAAATCGATCGATCCGGCGCTTTTGATCTTGGAGGCGAGGCCCACGACCTTCTCGTCGTATCCGTAGAAATTTTCCTTTTCCGGATTTCCGGAAGCCATCAAGGCCGGGGAGGCGGCCACAGCTGCCGTCATCCCCGCCATTCCTTTCAGAAACCCTCTTCGGGTAGTGCTCTCCTCTTTCATTTCGACTCCTTTTCTTTCAAGATAAGTTATTGTAATGCGAATAGTTTCTAAAATTCAAGGTTCTGGTACAATGATTTACGAAAGCCTGTTTTTGGGCCCTCCAAGCTCCAAAAGCGGCGCAAGGAGCTCTCGCTATGCAAAAAATGACCACCCTCTTTCAAAAACTGATCATGCTCCCGGCTCTGACGATACTACTCTGGGGAGCTTCGAACCGCCCCCTGACTCTGGGGATCACCGGGGTCGCGCTCAAAGAGGACATCTCTTCCCTCATCGAACTCAAAAACTATCTGACGGAGAAGACCGATTATCCGATCAGGATAAAGTTCGCTCGCAGCTACGCAACGATGAAACACCTGATCATGGACGGAACGGTAGATATCGCCTACATCTGCGGGGCCACCTATCTCGATCTGCTCCCCACGAAAAAAGTGGAACTTCTGGCCCTGCCTCTCCTCGAAGGAAAACCCTATTACTACTCGCTGGTCATCGCCAAAAAAGGGGCCCCCTACCGCTCTCTCTACGATTTCCGGGGGGAAATCTACGCCATGAGCGACCCCGAGTCCAACTCCGGTTCCCTCGTTCCCCGTTACGAACTTCGCATCCACGGGGATGAAGCTGAGCACTTTTTCAAGCGGATCGTCTACACCTACGACCATGGAGAGTCGATCCGTGCCGTTCTGGAGGGCTATGTGCAGGGGGCCAGCGTGGACAGCGCTGTCTTCAGGGCCTATCGCAGAAACCACCCCCATGAAGCGGAGCACCTCAGGGTCGTCCAGCGTTTCGGCCCCTTCGGCATTCCACCCTTCGTCGCCCGCAAAGAGCTGCCCGATGCCGTCAAAAGGAAACTGCGCATGGCATTGATCACGATGAAAAAGAGCGCAAAGGCACGGGCGATCCTCGAAGCAATGGCCCTGGACGGCTTCGTCGCGCCGGGAGATTTCGAGTATCCGAAAATCCGACAGATCAAAAAAGCCCTTGCCGAAACACCGGACAAGAAAAGGCCCGGACGATGAGCGTTTTGCTCGACAGGATCGCCAGGCTCCGGATCCGGACCAAGATCGCCCTGACGCTCTTTGTGGTGATTGCGTCGCTCTCTCTGGGCATCGGCTTCGCCATCCGCAATACGCTGACCGACAACATCAACCGCACCATCGAGCGCTCGATCCGGAACATTCTCAAAGTCGAGGAGGATACAGTGCTCAAAGACCTTCTGGAAGGGAACGACTGGGAGATTTTCAAGATCATGAACGTTCTGAAAAAGACCGATCTGATCCGGGAAGCGACCTTCGTCGATGCGCACGATCGGGTGATCGCCTCCAGCGCTCCGGAGCGCTTCCCTATCGGATATCGCTTCAATCGTAAAGCGTTGGACAAAGAGGGGGTGACGATCCTCCCTCTCAAGAGCAAAGATCACGTTTTCGGCTACTTTCTTCTTCGCAAAGAGCACACCCTGATCGACACCCTGATCCGAAACCTGAAAGTCCACCTGCTGCTGACGCTGCTGGCCGCCGCCCTGCTCTCGGCCCTCGTGGGCTACCTGATCTCCGACCGGATCGTCACACGACTGGAACGTCTCTCCCGCTACGCCCGCAAGATCCAGAGCCAGGAGTGGAAGGAGATCGTCGAGGTCAAGACCTTCGAGCGGGATGAGATCACGGAACTCTCCGACAGCTTCACCTCCATGGCCCGCCGGATCGAAGCGATGATCCGGGAGGAGGAACAGACCAAACTCTTCTACCACAACATTCTGGAGAGCCTGGATGCCCTGATTCTGATCTGCAATGCGAATTTGGAGCTTGTCTACCACAACTCCAATCGGCTGGGACAATGTATCCTTGAGGAAGATCGTATCAGGGAAGCGTATAAAGAAGCGATCAAAATCCGACTGCTGAACGGGGAGAAACGCTTCGTCCTCGACGCCCGCGACCAGGATGGAAAACCTCTCTATCTCTATGTAACAGTAGAAGAAATCGGCAGGAGCCGGGTCTTTTTCTTCACCGACATCACCTCCGTGAAAAAGATGGAAGAGCAGATCCTCATCAAAAACGCCTTCGAGATCGTCGGTGAGATCTCCGCCGAAGTGGTCCATGAGATCAAGAACTACCTCCAACCCATCCGCATCCTGCTGGAGCAGGATCAGGTGGACGGAGAGGACCGTGAGAGGATGCTCGTTATTCTGCAGAAAGTCAATAGGATGGTCCTGGATTTTCTCAAACGGGGGGCTTCGGTCGATCAGGGGATGCTGGAGCGAATCGATCTCAAAAATCGCATCGAAAGTGTGCTCTTTCTCTTTTCGCGACAGTTGAGTGAGAAATCGATTCGTCTCCATAAACATATGCTTCCTTCCTTGACGGTGGAGATGTCACCGCTCGATTTCGACTCCATCGTCATGAATCTTCTCTCCAACGCTCTCGAGGCGTGCAACGAAGGGGGAGAGATACGGATCGACTCCCGGGAGGAGGCGGGATATGCCGTGTTGACGGTTTCCAATACAGGCCAGAGGATCGACCCCTCGATCCTCGAAAAGATCCGCCGGCCCTTCTTCACCACCAGAGAGAGCGGCGGGGGGATCGGCCTCTATATGGTCTACAAGTTCGTCTATCTCTATGGCGGCTATATCGAGATAGAGAGTGACGAAAAGGCAACCACTTTCCATGTGTATCTACCCAAAGGAGGCAAGGCATGAACATCGCCATCATCGACGATCAGGCGGACATCCGCTACGCGGTCGAAAAGATCCTCTCGAAAAAGGGACACACCTGTTACGGTTTCACGGGACATGAAGAGGATCTCATCGACGGCATCGACGTTTTCGATATCGACCTGATCATCCTCGATATGATGCTGGGGGATTCGCTGACCGGCGTCGAGGTCCTGCAACGGATCCGTGACGCCGACTTCGCCATCCCGACCATCCTCATCACCGCCTACGCCACCGCCTCCAACATCATCAACGCCACCAAATCCGGGATCGTGGACATCATCGAAAAGCCCTTCAGCACCCGGGATATCCTGGAGGCGGTCAGCCGCTACGAAAAAAAAGAACCCGACCACCCGCCGCTGCAGCTGCGGGACCGGGAGGAGGAGTTCATCGGCTCTCTCAAGACGATGCGGGAGGTCTACAACGGTATCGGCATGGCGGCACGAAGCGACGTGACCGTCTCTGTGTTCGGTGAGAGCGGAACGGGCAAGAGTTTCGTGGCCCGGCTGATCCACCAAAACTCGCCACGGGCCCAAGAGCCTTTCGTGACGGTCAATTGCGCGGCGTTGGAGGAGGAGAATTTCGATGCTCTGTTTCTCGGAGACGGGGATAAGCGCGGTTATCTGGCCGAAGTGGGAAACGGAACCCTTTTTCTCGACGAGATGCTCGATCTGAGCCCTCCGCTGCAGGGACGGCTTCTGAATTTTCTGGAGACGGGGCGTTTGGACGAAAGGGGTGGAGAGAAGCCATTCGAAGGGAGGATCATCTGTTCGTTTTCCGCCTCCCCTCAGGAGATCCGGGAGCAAAAACTGATCCGAAAAGACCTCTACCACCGGGTGACGGTTCTGGAGATCGAGCTGCCCACGCTGAAACGCAGAAAAGAGGATATCGAAGAGCTGGCCCTCCATTTCGTCACTCTGGCCAATCGGGACCTGAACCTCTCGATCCGAAGCATCGACGGCGAAGCTCTCAGCTTGCTGAAGGAGCAGAACTTTCCCGGCAATGTGCGTGAGTTGAAGAACATCCTCTACAAAGCGGCGCTGACCGCTCCCTATGACCGGCTCACGATCGATGAGATCGAAAGTGCCCTGCGCCCCTGTGACGCGATGATCCGTGAGAACCCCGCCGCCTCGATACAAACCTTCGTCAAACGGATCGTCGATGCCTACGGCCCGGAGAATGCCGAAGCGATCCTCCACGATATCGAAAAGGAGCTGCTGAGTGTACTGCTCGGGCGATGCAGCATCTCCTCCCTGGCCCGCTATCTGGGGATTTCCCGGAACACCCTCAAATCGAAGATCGAACGTTACGGTCTCTCCGGCGGCTCCTCCAAAGAGGAAGAGATGCCGAAGTATTGATACCCCCTCCTCTTCCAGGGTGTTTTCATCTTCGTTTCATTGTCTTGATTCATTGTAAGGCGACTTTATCTTCAGGAAGTCTATGTCAATAGGTTTTGAAAAATCCAGAATCCTGATTTCATGAATCACTGCTGCATGAACCGGAAAGCTACACGGTCAACCCGAAAATCTTCCGCAAGCATATCTTCAGCGCCCTCTGGTTCATCTGGATCGTGGGGATACTGGAGTTGACCAAGGTGCTCAAAGACCTGGGTATTCCGGGAAATCTCTGGCTGCTCTACTGAGCCAGGCAAGCACCTCTACCCTTTGATACGTTCCCATACCGTCAGCTGGGCGACGGTGTGCTGGAATTTCCGGGCGGTCTCCCGCAGGACGAAGGGGACCTCCTCGGTGTGCAGCAGCTGGAAAGCGGGGCTCAGATGATCCTGCAGCGCTTCGAAAGTGGTGTAGGGTTCGCCATCTTTTCGTAGGCCTCCCAGCCACTTCTCCCTGGGGGTGTGCTCCTCCATCCAGGTGTAGGGAGAGCTGAGGATCAACAGCCCGCCGGGGCGGATCCGAGTCGCGATGTCGCGCAGGAATTTGGCCGGATCGTAGAGCCGGTCGATAAGATTGAAGGCGGTCACCAGATCGTAGTCGTCGAAGACCGGTTTGAGGTTGCAGGCATCCCCCTGCCAGAAACTCACCCGATCGGTATAGGGGCGAAGCCTTTCGGGAAGCTTCGCTTCCCGGTATTCGGTCAGCTCCCCCTCCACCGGCAGGGTATATCGGATCACCCCGCGGCTGCGCATCTCTTCGGCCATGGAGATAAAGCGGGCGGAGAAGTCGATCCCGGTCACCTCCTCAAAATCCTGGGCCAACTCCAGGGTGCTCCGGCCGATGGCGCATCCCAGGTCCAGCGCCCGCTCCCGGCGCCGCCCCTGACTCGCCTCCAGGGCGATCCGGGCGCAGCGTTCGGGGTAGTTGGGGATGCCGAAATACTCCGCCCCCCAGCCGAACTCGCAATACTGGCTCACCTGCTCGTCCCGCTCGTAGTGACCGGTGGTTATCTCCTCTTTGTAGTCGCTCTCCACGTAGCGGAAGCCCGCATGCTGGAAAAAATGGGGCCGAAAGGCGTAGCGGGCCGATCGCAGCGCCTCGTCGCCGGCACTGATGAAGGAGCCCCCTTTGATGAGAAAGTGCCGCCCGTCGAAGGTGGGGGTGGTGAAGTCGTCGTAGACCGGATGGACCTCGAACCCCTCGAAAGGATAGATTGGCGTGCGGGTCCACTGCCAGACATTGCCGATGAGATCGGAGAACTCCCCATGGCGGAAACGACCCACGCCACAGGCGCTGGCCCAGTGCTCCAGATGGATATTGGCCGGCGCTTTTTCGCCCCAGTCGGGGAGATCGGGGACACGTGCATGGTCGCAGAGGCGATACCACTCATCCTCGGTGGGCAGCCGGAGCTTCCGTCCGGTGCGTTCCCCCAGCCAGCGGCAGAAGGCCTCCGCCTCGTGGAGGTTTACGTCCACCGGCCAGTCCATGGGCAGGGGAATCTCCTCGGTCAGGGCCCGGTAGCGCCACCCTTCTTCGCTTCGCCGCCAGAAATGAGGATGCTTGGCCTTTTTGTAGCTGCGCCACTGCCACCCCTCTTCGCTCCACCAGCGCTCTTCGTTGTAGCCGCCCGCTTCAACGAAGGGGAGGAACTCTGCGTGGCTCACCAGATGGCGGGCGGCGCGAAAGGCGGGGATCCTGGCCTCGTGGCTGCCGTATTCGTTGTCCCAGCCGTAGTAGTCGTCACCCTTGCGCTTGCCCAGGCGTACCACCCCCTCGGGTACGTCGATCAGTTCGTTGGCCGGCGCCGCTCTCGTCTCCTCGCATCGGGGCCACGCTTCCGAGGATCGCACCAGATCCAGAGGGGTCTGACGGATCAGGACCGAAGAGGTCTCGATATGGATCCGCTCGTGCTCGATCCCCATGAGGATCACCCACCAGGGGGAGTCCCAGTCGATGGGGAGTGTGAGGGGCATTTCACTGATGAGCCCATCGACGATTTCACGGACCCGGTCCCGGTAACGGCGTGTCCGCTCCACCGTCGGCCAGTCGTACCGGGTCTCGTCCAGGTCGTCCCAGCTCATCTCGTCCACCCCCACGGCAAAGATCGACTCCAACTCCGGATCAATCCGCCCCGGCAGGATCTTGGCCAGAACCAGCTTGTTGATGAAGAAGACGGCGGTATGGCCGAAATAGAAGATGTGGGGATGGCGCAGCGGCTCAGGGCGGTGGTAGAAGACCTCGTCGCTCGCCAGAAGCCCGTAGAGGGATTCGAAGGCATCGTAGGTATTGTGGAAATAGCGGCGGATCTCCTCCCGCTTCGCTTCGGGATCGTCTCCGTAGAGCGACGGCGGACGCAAGAGGGTGAACATGAGAATCTCCTCGCTTTTTCTGCCATTATATCGACCCAATGTGTAGTGCCGATAATATTTTGGGATACAATCATAGAGAAAAAGAACCATGCAGAGAAGGGATAAGGATGGTCAACCGAAACATCATTGCCCTCGGTTTCGTCAGCTTCTTCACCGATATGGCCAGTGCCATGGTCACATCGGTCCTGCCGATCTTTATCGTCTATGTCCTCGATCAGGGAGTGGACAAGCTGGGGTTCGTCGTGGCCATCGCCACCTTTGTCTCCTACGCCTTTCGGATCCTCTTCGGCTACCTGAGCGATCGGCTGCAGATCGTCAAACCCTTCGTCGTCGCCGGCTATCTGGTCTCGGCCGTCACCAAGCCGATGCTGGCCCTGGCCCACAGCTGGCAGGCCGTGGCCCTGCTCCGGGGAGCGGAGCGGATGGGCAAGGCGATCCGCTCCGCCACCAAAGACAGCCTCATCTCCGCCTACAGCGACGGCAAGAGCGGCAGGAGTTTCGGCTTTCACAAGATGATGGATGTGGCCGGCGAAACCACCGGTGCCCTGATCGCCTTCGGTCTGCTCTATTGGCTGGGCAAGAGCGAAACGGTCTTTCGGGAGCTCTTTGCCTGGACGCTGCTGCCGGGGCTTCTGGCGGTCGTCATCGTCATCTTTTTCGTCAGGGATGCCCCCTACCGATCCAAACACCGACATGCCTCATTCGACTGGAAGGCCGACAAGGACCTGCTCCCCCTGCTCTTTCTCTATTTTGCCTTCATCTTCTTTCTCTTCAGCGACAGTTTCTTCATCGTCAAAGCCAAAGAGGCAGGGATTGGCATCGCCTTCATCCCCCTGCTGATGGTGCTCTACAACTTCGTCCAAACGATATTGAGCTACTTCTTCGGGGTGCAGATCGACCGCTACAGCCCACGACTGGTTCTGGGGATCGCCATGCTTTTCGGTATCGGTGCCATGGGAGCCCTCTATCTCGACCAGGTGATCGTGGGCTTCGTTCTGCTGGGGATCTTCACCGTGGCCAGCCTCAACGCCCTGCGCGCCTGGATCTCCGACGAAGCGGTGAACAAAGGGACCGTTTACGGGATCTTCTATGGCGGCGTGGCCCTTTTCAGTGCGGCAGGTGCTACGGTGATCGGGCTGATCTGGAAGCATTACGGAGAGGAACAAGCTGTGCTCTTCTCTTTGGGGGGCTTGAGTCTGGTGACCCTGCTCTATCTCATGCTCATGGGGTTTGGCAGAAAAGGATCGTAGAAGTGATACTTGTTTTATAAGTCATAGTCAGTAGGAAGGAGGAATCCATTCCTGTCATACTGGGCTGTACCCCTGCTTTTTCTCTGGTTCCCACCGTCCTCGGTGAGAACGAGACTGCTATTTCATGACAGGTCAGGACTTCCCGAGTCCGAAGACGTTCGAAAGCGTATTGATATAGTTGAAATAGGCGGCGATGCGGGCCGCTTCGAGGATCTCCATCTCGCTCCAGCCCAGGGCTTTGAGGGCGTCGATCTCCTCCCGAGTCATCTTGTAGTTCTCTTTGCTCGCTGCTTTGAGGGCGAAATCGAGCAGCGCCTTTTCCCGATCGTCGGCGTGGATCGCTTCGACACCCCGGAGAGTCTCCTCCACCTCCTCCTCGCTCATCCCCAGCATCTTGGCGATATTTTTGTGGACATCGACACACATGGTGCAGTGGTTGGCCAGGGAGACCAGCAGCGCGATGCGCTCCTTGGTCTTGTAGGGAAGCAGTGTCTCCTGGAGCAGAAAGCTCTGCACCATCGCATCCGTGGCGAAATAGAGATCCTTGTCGAGAGCCAGCAGTTCGAAAATCTCTCCCAACCTACCGGTCTTTTCGAGAATCGGACGCGCCCGTTCCTGGATCTCGGGATCCATCTCCTCATAGGGGCAAAGTCGGATATAGGCCATTGGATTCTCCTCTGATATTAAATAATACTATTGTGCTTTTACTCTTCTTTTCAGGGGCGGTTTCCCAACGAGGATGTTGGGAATAATATGAAAGCTGTGAAAAAAAATTCCTGGATTAGCAGCCTGCGCAGCGGACCGCTTCCTGGATCTTTTCGACGATGGAGGGATCTTCGAGGGTGGAGATATCCTGTTTGATCTCTTCGCCTTTGGCGATGGCACGCAGGATGCGGCGCATTACCTTGCCCGATCGGGTCTTGGGCAGGCCGGGGACCACGACGATGGCGTCGGCTTTGGCGATGTTTCCGATCTCCCGGGCGATGACCTCGTTGATCTCTTTGGTGAGCTCTACCTCTTCGCCCAGGCTGTCGGCCACATCGTCCTTCAGGACGATATAGGCGAAGATACTCTCGCCTTTGATGGGATCGGGACGGCCGACCACGGCCACTTCCGCCACGTGGGGATGCTTCTTGATCGCCGATTCGATCTCGGCGGTTCCCATCCGGTGGCCCGAGACGTTGATGACGTCGTCGACCCGTCCGGTGATGGTGATGTAGCCCTCTTCGTCGACGACGGCACCGTCGCCGGAAAAGTAGACCGGCTGGCCCTCCTTGACCACGTCACCGAAATAGCTCTTCTTGAAGCGCTCGGGATCGCCCCAGATGGTGCGGATCATGCTGGGCCAGGGGCGGGTGATGCAGAGCAGTCCCTGCTCGCCGGGAGCGACCGGTGTGCCGTCGCGCTCCAGCACCTCGGCCATGATGCCGGGCAGCGGGAAGGTGGCGCAGGCGGGCTTGACGGGGGTGGCGCCGGGCAGCGGACTGATCATGTGACCGCCGGTCTCGGTCTGCCACCAGGTATCGACAATGGCGCATTTGCCCCCGCCGACCACATCGTAATACCACTTCCAGGCCGGGGGATCGATGGGTTCGCCCACGGTCCCCAGGACCTTCAGACTGCTCAGATCGTACTTCTCGGGCTCGTGCTCGCCCATTTTGTGCAGGACACGGATAGCGGTGGGAGCGGTGTAGAACTGGTTGATCCGCAATTCCTGAACCATCTTCCAAGCCCGCCCCGCATCGGGATAGGTGGGAACCCCTTCGAACATCACCGTGGTAGCCCCTGCCGCCAGCGGACCGTAGACGATGTAGGTGTGGCCGGTGATCCAGCCGATATCGGCGGTACACCAGTAGGTATCGTTCTCCTTGACGTCGAAGACCCACTCCATGGTCATCTGGGCCCAGAGGATGTAGCCTGCCTGGGAGTGCTGTACCCCTTTGGGCTTGCCGGTGGAGCCGGAGGTATAGAGGAGGAAGAGCGGATCTTCGCTGTCCATTACCTCGGGTTCGCAGGTGTCGGGCTGGCTCTCGATCATCTCGTTGTAGCTGTAGTCCCGGCCCCCGATCCAGATGACATCCTCGAAGTTCCGCTGTACCACCAGCACCTTCTCGACGCTGGGACATCCCTCTTCCAGGGCCAGGTCGACGACGGGTTTGAGCATATAAGGAGCCCCTTTGCGGTAGGCACCGTCGGCGGTAATGATCACCTTGGCTTCCGCGTCCTGGATCCGGTCCCGCAGTGCCTCGGCGCTGAAGCCGCCGAAGACCACCGAATGGATGGCCCCGATCCGGGCGCAGGCGAGCATGGCGTAGGCCGCCTCGGGGATCATCGGCATGTAGAGGACCACCCGATCACCCTTTTTCACGCCGAATTCGTTGCGCAGCAGGTTGGCCATGCGGTTGACCTCCCGATAGAGCCGCAGGTAGGTGATGATCTGACGATCCCCCCGATCCCCCTCGAAGATGATCGCCGCTTTGTTCTTGCGCACATCGATATGGCGATCGATACACTGCTGCGTCACATTGAGCTTGCCACCGACGAACCATTTGTAGAAAGGTGCGTCGCTTTCATCCAGGATTTTATCGTAGGGCTCGATCCAGTCGATCTTCTCTTTGGCCCAGTGGTCCCAGAATCCCTCGTAGTCCTCTTTGGCCCAGTCCATGAGTTCCTGGTACTCACACATATTTTTGATCCGGGCCTGTTTGGCAAACTCTTTGTTGGGGTAATATTTCTCTTGCAGCATCGTGCTTCCTCCTTGAGTTTTGGTCGGCTGTTTACACTATATCATAGGATAGATTTATAGCGAAAACATAGCAAGGATAACGATAGAGGCTCTCCCGAACGCCGTCGTTCAAAAGCTGTTTCCAGAAGTAACAATACATTCCATCAGGAGAAAGCCCCTTTGTATTCGGGCATACTTTTGAGCTTGAGGTAGATCAGTGCCGACATGACGGCGTCGTTGAGGGCGTCGTGTTTCCCCAGACGCGGCAGACCCAGTGCCTCCATGATAGTGTCGAACTTGAGATCGACGAACTCATGGGGGGAACGTTTGCGGTATCGGCGGTAGTACATCTCGCTCAGTTCGATCAGCTCATTGGGAAGGTCGATCCCCAGCAG
>JALWZI010000170.1 GCA_027002755.1 Campylobacteraceae bacterium
GCTTCGACCCGCAGAGAGGATCTCAGGCGCTTCGGCGGAGTTTGGTGCGGATCTCGGTCGGGAAATGGGGGACGGAGATGGTCTCGGCGCAGGGATGGGGCCGGGCCGTCTCTTCGTTGACCAGGATAAAGGGCTCCACCCCGGCCTCCATCAGGGTCTCGATCAGCAGGCACTCCGTATCGTCCAGATCGAGGCTGCCCCCGTCGATGAGGACGTAGCGGTAGCGGTGGCGGTCCATCGCTTCGACCAGGTCGTTCTCGTTGGTGACCCCTTCGACGGTGAAGCCCTGGCGTCGCAGCATCTTTTCGTAGATCTTCTCCAGGAGAGGGGATCGGACGAAGATCATCACATCCGCCCCCTCGCTCCGTTCCGCTGTCTCCGCGGCAGGCGACGGTTCGACAGCGGCGGCAGGCTCCGGTTCCGATATGGCCGGGGTCTCTTCAGATACAGGCCGCTCCGGCTCCTCCGGGGAGCTTTCCGCTGCCTGGGGAGCCCTCTCTTCCCGTCGGGGTTGAGGGGTGGCTTCATTGATACTTCGGGCTTCCGCCGTCTCCTCCGACTGCTTCTGGGTGTGGTAGTGCTCGATCATCTGTTTGAGCTCGGCGATGTTGATCGGCTTGGGCAGGTAGTTGTCCATTCCCGCTTCGAGGTAGCGTTCCCGATCTCCGGCCAGCGCGTTGGCCGTCAGGGCGATGATCGGCACATGGGGCAGGCGGTTGACCTGCTCGTAGTGGAGGATCTCTTTGGTCGCATCGATCCCGTTCATCACCGGCATCTGGATATCCATGAAGATCAGGTCGTAATCGTTCTGCTTGCGCAGTTCGAAGGCCTCCTGACCGTTGGCGGCCAGGGTGACGACCGCCCCGAACTGCTCCAGGGTGGTGCGGATCAGTTTCTGGTTGATGGGGTTGTCCTCGGCCACCAGGATCCGCAGGTTCTCGAAGGTCTCCTCTTTCTCCGCCGTCGGGGCGGCGGGTTTAGGCTGTTTGACCCGACTCAGAGCACTCTCGAAGGCCCGGATGGTCTTGTGGAAGTTGACCGGTTTGTAGACGACCTTGCTGACCCGGTCACTGACCGCCTCCGCCGCCTTCTTCATGACGCCGGTGGTGATGAGGACCACACTGGTGTCCAGATCCAGGAACATATCCAGCTCCCGGCCCCGGCGCACATACTGGTGCTCTACGAAAAGGACGTCCGGCAGCTCCGGGGATTCTTTGTCGAAGATATCCGAATAGTGGATGATCCGGAAATCGGCACCCAGATACTCGGCATAGCGCCGCAGGTTCTCCGCCGTGATCCGGTCCTTGACCGCATCGGGAAGGACCGCGGCGGCGGACACACCGCTCAGATCGGGGGTCTCTTTCTCCTGATCGGGACCTTTGGGCAGTGTCAGCGTGAAGAAGAAGGTGGCCCCTTTGCCCACTTCGCTCTCGATATCGAGCTTGCCGCCCATCCGTTCGATCAGTTTGCTGGAGATCGCCAGTCCCAGTCCCGTTCCGCCGTATTTGCGGCTGGTTCCCGCATCAGCCTGGGAGAAGGCCTCGAAGATCTTCTCTTTCTGCTCCTCGGAGATCCCGATCCCGTTGTCCCGGACGGCGAAGTAGAGCGTGGCATCCTTCTTGGTCTCGTCCCGCTTCTCGATGATCACCTCCACCTCACCGTTGGAGTTGGTGAACTTGATGGCGTTGCTCACCAGGTTGACGATGACCTGGGAGATCTTGGTGGGGTCGCCGACAAGGGTCTTGGGAATGGTGGGATCGACGAAGACCCCGAATTCGATATTCTTCTCCGCCGCTTTGGCGCCGTAGGACTCTACCGCATCCTCGAACTTCTCGATGGCGTCGAAGGCGATCTGCTCCAGCTCCACCTTGTCGGCGTTGATCTTGGAGAGGTCCAGAATGTCGTTGACGATATTGAGGAGGTTCTCCGAGCTGTTCTCGATGACGGAGATGAACTCCTCCTGATCCGGGGTCAGGGGTGTGTTCTTGAGCAGCTGGGTGAAGCCGACGATTCCGTTGAGGGGGGTCCGGATTTCGTGGGACATGTTGGCCAGGAAGAGGTCCTTGGCTTTGTTGGCCTCGACGATGGTCTCTCCCAGGAAGTTGTAGATCGCCACCAGGTCCCGACTCTCGACGATCCGCTGGAGCTCCCGCTTCTTCTGGGGATCCAGCTCGAACTGGATGTTCTTGAGGGTTTCATCCAGCAGTTTCGACTCTTTGCTGGTGTTGTAGAAGATCACCGCCAGAATGATCAGAAGCAGCAGGAAGAAGGCGGCGGCGACCAGATACTGGATCAGCTGCGTCCGGATCTTCTCGCGGGTGCTGGTAATTTCGTTGAGCGCATGCTTCTGCAGCAGAGTGCTGCTCTCGTTGATCAGCTTCAATCGCTCATTACTCTGCTTGAGCCAGGTGGTCTCCGTCAGGGGGTATTTGCCGTCGTTGATCCCGTAGAGCACCTGCTGCCGGGCAGGATTGAGGAGGGAGGCGAAGCTTTCGGGTTTGAGGATCTCGCCGATCTTGCGACGCAGCTGCAGATCGGTGATCTGTTTCGGATCCGGCAGGACGTCGTCGGCGATGGCCCGGTCCCAGCTTTTGAGATCTTTGACCGGCATCGCTTTGGAGGCGCCGATGAAGTAGGCGACGAGGCTGCGCTCCTGATCGTTGTCGACAGCCAGGCGGGTCAGACGATTGTCATAGCTCAGGGCCATGGCGGCGACAGGGTTGCGGACCAGGGAGATCTCGGCAGGATAGAGCCCGATCAGAGGCTCCAGGATCCTCTTCTGGAAGCGATCCACCAGCAGATCGTGATAGTTGGAACTCAAAGCGTCGATCCCGCTTCGGAAATCGTGGAGTTCCTTGCCTACCTTGCCGAAGACCGCACCCGCGGTCCCTTTGAGTCTGGGCTGCAGGGTCTGCAGAAGCCGGTCGACCCTGGCACGGGCCTCCCGAAGTCCCTTCTGGTGCCGGGAACCGGCCGACGCCAGGTAGAGAGCGCTCTCCAGACGCTCCTGTGCCAGAGAATCCAGCAGGGTGTGCCCCTGCTGCATGATCTCCATACGGGCCAGGTTCTGCTCTTCGGCACGATAGGTCTGATAGCTCTGGAAAGCGAACCACCCCAGCGCAGCGATGATCGCCAGGGTCGGAATGAAGAGCAGGGCGAAAAGGAGTTTCTGATTCAGTTTTTTCATTTCGTTTCCTCTGCTTTATTTGGCTTTGCGGTGATAGAGAACGAACTGCTGAGCGACCTGCTCCGTCTCATTGCCCGCCAGTACCAGAAGATTGGAGGCGAAGAGTTTCTCCCGGCGGTCGATGAGACTCCGGGTCACGCTCCAGGCCCGCATGAGGCGCTCTTTGTAGGGAGCCATCGATTTGGGATAGGGATAGCTCTCCACGGTCTGAAGATCACCCTCCAGCTCCTCCATCGCCTGCATCATCTGCCGTCGGTTGACCTCATCGTTCAGGCCAATCTCCAGGGCCATGTAGTATTTGGCACTGCGCTCCACGAGAAATTCGATCTGCTTGCTCTTGATCAGCATCTTCTCGCTCTCGGTGAAACGGTAGGTATATTCCCGGGCGATGGAGTTGGCCCCTTCCAGAAGGGTTTCGCTGTAGTCGAGCATCAGGGCCGCCTTCTCTTTGTCCGGTTTGGCCTTGATCAACTCTTCGATCTGGTTTTTGCTGTAGATCAGGAACTCCAGGATGTTCTTGGTGTCTTCACTGTCCGTGGAGATGGAGATGGTCCGGATGCTTTTGACCAGCCGGTCCAGTTCTTTGCGTATCTCCCGTGCGATATCCGTTTTCCGGGGATTGGCATAGAGATAGAGATAGTTTTTGGTGATCTCCTGACTCAGAAAACGAATATCCTCCGTCGCTTCGATAATGTTGACGTCGGTCCGTGTCGCCGCCGACAGCGGCAGCAGCATCCCCGCCGCCAGCAGCCATCCCGCTATGATCTGTTTCATCGATCCCCTCTCCCTTCCTTCTTTTTCATGGCATCTTCGCTGCGATCCATCTTATTTGTAGAGTTCCACATAGAGCTTGGTGATCGCGTCCATCTCTTTGGTGATATCGTTGGTGGTGGTATAGACGATGAAAGGCAGGCCGCCTTTTTCGATATTGAGATAGAACTTGTAGACGATCTTCCAGAGACGATCCACCTTGGCCAGCTTCTGGTTGATGGTAGCGGTGTTGTCCTTGTTCTGCATCAGGGACTTGAGGTTCTTGTCGAACTCCGAAACCGCCGCCTTCATCTGATCGATGGTGTTCTTGTCCTTGATCCCGGCCTGATAGGCGATGTAGTACTTGGCGATCCGCTGGGCCAGCATCCGCTGTTTGCCGGCAGTCGCGACCACTTTGGACTCTTTGATGTTGGCCAGTTTCTTGAGAGAGTCGACCACATACTGGCTACCCTCCAGCATCGATTCACTCAGGTCCAGGACCAGCTGGGCATTGTCCAGACTGAACGGCTTCTTGACGATGCCTTCCAGTTCTTCGAGGCTCATGTTGACGAAGGCCAGGAGATTCTTGATCTCGGGATCGTTGATCAGCTCTCCCAGTCTCTTCTGATTGTCCCGGAACTCCTTCAGCGAAACTTCGAGCTCTTTCCGGGCCTTGTCCGTGGCGATCTTCTTGCCCAGGTAGAGATAGTCCTTGGCGATCCGCTGTGAGAGCATCCGCTGTTTCCCCGCGATGTTGATCAGCTGGATCGCATCCTTTTTGACCAGTGCGTTGACCGGTTTCCCTGTCTCGGCGGCCAGAACAGCCGGACTGCCGGCCAGGAGCAGGATCCCCAGTGCCAGGCCGATTCGTTTCAGTATCTGTTTCATTTCGATCACTCCTTAGTGGTTGGTTGTGTTTATTGCACTTTCTGGGCCGCATAGAGGCCGGTCACGGTGTTCATATCCTTCAGGATCTCGTTGGACTTTTTGTAGATCAGCGAAGGAATGAACTTGGACTGGGACTTGTTCATCACCTGGAAGAACATGAAGTTGTTCTTCACCCGTGCCAGGAGCTTGTTGATCTCCGGAGTGTTCAGATCCGATTTCATCAGGCGTTTCAGGGAATCATCGAAGAGCTTCATCGCCGCATCCATCTTCTCTTTGAATTTGGGATCGTCGATCCCCCAGACCTTGAGCATATAGAGATTGGCCATCCGCTGGGAGAGCATCCGCTGACGGCCGGAGATGTTGATGATCTCCCCTGATTTCTTGCCGGTCTGCTTGGCGAAAAGCTTGGTGGTACGATCCGCCGCTTTGAGCAGCTCGTCCAGTTTCCCCTGCAGTTCGGCGGCTTTCTCCTTGCTGGGAGGCTCCGCCAGCATCTTCTTGATGGGCTCCCAGAGGCGGCGCTGCTCTTCCAGGCTCTTTTTGGTCTCGGGGTCGGTGGCGAAGGCCGTCAGACCCTGCAGATGGTCCTCGAACATCTCCGTCACCTTTTTCAGATCCTCCTTGGGATGGCCGAAGGTGTTGCCGATCCCGATCATGGCGTAATCCTTGAGCATCCGCTGGGTCAGCATCCGCTGGCGCCCCGCTTCGTTGACGGCCTGGGCGAGATTCTTGATCTCGATGGCATAGGAAAACGTGACCGCCAGGCAAAAGGCGAGTATCACACCGGTACTACGTTTCAATCCTCTCATTGTGTCTCCTCTCCAAGTCGATCTGTATAAGATCTACTTAATTGATTGTATCATAAAAATGCAAAGATTTGGTTCGCAAAAAGCCAATCGGAACATGAAACGGCAGCGAAAGAAGGCGGAAAAAGATCTGCGAGAAAATGGACACCGATCGTCGTCCATCCTTCTCCGGCTTTGGCAACCTGGCGATCTCTCCTGTATCGGAGAGACCCATGGCTTTCCGTCCCCGTCTCACGGCGGGTTTGGCTTTGTCATGCAAACATCCCATCTTGACATACTTTCCTTTAAACTCCTTTGAACAGACTTATCATATTTCTATTCTTTCTGTTTTTCAGAATATATTTCTACGCAAATGTGTGGGAACACCCTTCTCTTTCTTCTTCCTGGCATGGGATCCTCCTTTTTCGGGCTTCTGTTTACCGGCCTCTCTCAGGCGCTTCGATCCTTTTTACTCTACAAGTCTAACACGCTTTTCGGAGAGATCGCAGGTCGTATCGGGATGAAATCTCTTCGGGAAAATGACAAGCACGGATCACAAGGATCCACCTCTGTCAAGACCGGTTGTCTGTGATGACTCTTTGTGTATAATTGCAGCATCCAACAGAATAAAAAGGTCTTTTGATGTTTTCCAGACGAATCCAGGCACTTTCACCTTCGATGACCATCGCCGTCTCTACCCTCGCCCGGGAGCTGAAGGCCCAGGGCAAGGATGTCCTGAGTTTCTCCGCCGGGGAGCCCGATTTCGACACCCCGGAGCGGATCAAAGAGGCCGCCATCGAGGCGATCCGCCAGGGACACACCAAATACACCTCTGTCGCGGGGATTCCCGAACTGCTCGACGCGATCCGGGAGAAGTTCCGGCGGGAGAACGGCCTGAACTACGAGCGGGAACACCTCCTCGTCAGCAACGGAGCCAAGCAGTCGCTCTTCAACCTCACCCAGGCCCTGATCGACGAGGGGGACGAAGTGATCATCCCCGCCCCCTACTGGGTCACCTATCCCGAACTGGTCAAATACGCCGGGGGCAAGCCGGTCATCATCGAGACTGACGACCGCAGCGGGTTCAAGATCTCGCCGGCCCAGCTGGAAGCGGCCATCACCTCCCGGACCAAAATGCTGATCCTTACCTCTCCCTCCAACCCCACCGGTTCGGTCTACAGCCGTGAAGAGCTGGAAGCCCTGGGTGAAGTCCTCAAAGGGACCGCCATCAAAGTCGTCAGTGACGAAATGTATGAAAAGCTGGTCTTCGACGGAACCGAGTTCACCGCCACGGCTTCTATCAGTGAGGACCTCTATCAGCGGACCGTCACTGTCAACGGCCTGAGCAAATCGGTCGCCATGACCGGTTGGAGAATGGGGTATCTGGCCTCCCCCGACGTGGAACTGGTCAAAAAGATGACCTCCCTCCAGTCCCAGAGCACCTCCAATATCAACACGCCCACCCAGTACGCCTCCATCCCTCCCCTCCTGGGCGAAGTGGACGACGAGATCGAGACCATGCGCCGCGCCTTCGAATCCCGGATGCACGAAGCGGTGGAGCTCTTCAACGATATCGAGGGGCTCAGCGTCCTGAGACCTCAGGGGGCCTTCTACCTCTTTGTCAACATCAAGGATGTCAGTGATGACTCCATGAACTTCTGTCAGGAACTGCTCAAGCGTTACGGTGTAGCCGTGGTTCCCGGGATCGGTTTCGGGAGTGAGGGATATTTCCGCTTCTCCTACGCCGCCGACATCGTCACCATCCGCGAAGGGATCCGCCGGATCGAGAAGTTCGTCCGGGAACTTCAGGGCTGATCCTCTTCTTTCTCGCAACGGGGGCTCAACACCCCTTCCTGCCAGACTCCCATCTACCGTATCAATATAGTGTCAACTGTTCCAAAGAGAAAAAACTGCTGAAAGCTGTCGGGGATCGTCCTCAGGCAAACCATGCCCGGACGGCAGCGGAGAACCAGTAGCTTCCCAACCCGACCACCAGTCCCCAGACAATCGACGCGAAGAAGTTCAATACGACGAATTTTTTGAAATCGTAGCGGGAGAGTCCCATGACGATAGGGACCAGAGTCTTGACCCCGTAGATGTATTTCTGAAGGAAAACCGCCATCCAGCCGTATTTGCGCATCAAGAGATTGGTATAGGCGATCTTGCGGCGATGTTTACGGAGGTATTTCAACACCTCTTTTTTATTGGTCTGTGCCAGATAGAAGAGAAAGGTATCCCCGATGAAGTTGGCGACGGTCGCCACCAGGATGGAGAGGCCGATATCCATCTTGCCCAGGGCCGAGAGGATCCCGGCACCGGCCAAGGCCACCATCCCTCCCCCGAAGGAGTAGACCGCGAGAATGATATAGCCGTAGAGGGCCAGATTGTGAAGGATCTCTTCCAAGATTCAGCCGAAATATTTACTGGCCGAAGCTGTATTTGACACCGACGGAGGTGACCAGCGCGCTCTCGTCCCCACCGTAGAGATACTTGGCCTCACCGACCAGGGAGAAGTCTCCGCGAAGCTGGTACTCGATCCCCCCGCCGATGGCGGCGAAGAGACCGTCATCGGTTCCGTGTTCGTTGTGGGAGAAGAACTGTGCCCCCACACCCAGAAGGGCGTAGGGGGTCATTTCGCTGGCGTTATCCGCATACCAGAGAGCGTTGAGTCCCCAGCGGTAGACCGAGCTGTCTCCCCCGCCGATATAATCTTCGTTGAACTGATAGTCGAAGGCGAACTGATAGGCCCCCACTTCCCAGAAGTTCTCGGTGGGTAGGTTGTAGTTGTACCGCAGACCCCACCCCCAGTTGTCTTTGAGGAGCATGTCGTCATCATTGAAAGAGTAGCTGCCTACCGCTTCCACCGAATGGTTGTAGAGGTCGTGATCGGCAGCCTGCAGGCTCCAGACCGCACAGAGCGCAAGAAGGATCTTTTTCATGGCATTTCCTTTGTTCCCGCCGCATACCCGGCGATTTCTCTTGCCACAGTATAACAGAAAAAGAGTTTAATAGTAATTAATATTTTTTTCGGATCACCATGGGATGCAACGGATCGTAGCGCCGGATCCTCCCCATCGCTTCCAGATCCCGCGGCCGATGCCAGATCCAGAAGACCCGATAGTAGATGTAGTCGTAGGGGACCGGACCGAAAAAACGGCTGTCGGTGGAGTTGTCCCGGTAGTCCCCCATGAGAAAATAGCGATGGGGAGGGATCCGCATCACCGGCATGTCGATCAGCTCCTTGGGCCCCACCACCTCGGGATCGTGCATGACATTGTAGTAGTAGGCATAGGGGTTTTTCAGCCACCACTCGTTCCCGATCCTGGCCAGCGGCAGATGCAGGACCCGGGCATACTCTCTCGTACGCTGCGAATCACCGGCGATCTGAAGATAGAGATCTTTGTTCTTCTCGAAGATCCGATCTCCCGGCAGTGCCACACAGCGCTTGAGATAGAGCCGCCGGTCCAGTGGATGGCGGAAGGCCAGCAGATCCCCCCGATGGATCCCCTGCTCCCGTTTCATAAGATGACGGTCGATATAGAAGCCCCAGGAGGGGACGTGGATCCCCGCTGTCAGGTTCTCTACCCAGACCCAATCGCCATCGAGTAATGTATCGTTCATACTGATATCGCTGACACGGTAGGGACGGACGATGGAGAGAAGGAGGATCACCCCCAGCAGGACTCCACCGTAACGCCACACTTTTTGCCCCATTTTTGCCTCTTTCGG
Organism: Campylobacteraceae bacterium; assembly: GCA_027002755.1. Taxonomy (GTDB): domain Bacteria; phylum Campylobacterota; class Campylobacteria; order Campylobacterales; family Sulfurovaceae; genus Nitratifractor. Next base: position 9,340 of record JALWZI010000170.1, read on the forward strand.
GATATAATAATCCAAATTTTACCCAGAGGAGCCCAAGATGTCCCCCAAAACCCTCATCATCGGCGCCGGTGGCGTCGGCAATGTCGTGGCCTTCAAATGCGCCATGAACGCCGAGACCTTCGGTGAGATCACCCTGGCCAGCCGGACCAAAGCAAAGTGCGACGCCATCGCCAAAAACGTCAAAGAGAAAACCGGCGTGGAGATCAAAACCGCCCGGGTCGACGCCGACCACAAGGACAAAGTGATCGACCTGATCCGCAAGACCGAGGCCGACATCGTCATCAACGTAGCACTCCCTTACCAGGATCTGACCATCATGGACGCCTGCGTCGCCACGGGGGCCGACTACCTCGACACCGCCAACTACGAGCACCCCGACACCGCCAGGTTCGAGTACAAGGAGCAGTGGGCCAGAGACAAAGCCTTCCGGGAAGCCGGGATCATGGGGCTGCTCGGCAGCGGCTTCGATCCGGGGGTGACCAACGTCTTCGTCGCCTACGCCCAAAAGCACTACTTCGACACCATCAAAACCATCGACATCCTCGACTGCAACGCCGGAGACCACGGTTACCCCTTCGCCACCAACTTCAACCCCGAGATCAACATCCGGGAGGTCAACTCCAAAGGGCGCTACTGGGAAAAAGGGGAGTGGAAAGAGACCGAACCGATGGAGATCAAAATGGTCTGGGACTACCCCGAAGTGGGCCCCAAGGACAGCTATCTGCTATACCACGAAGAGGAGGAGTCCCTGGTCAAAAATATCCCCGGCCTGGAGCGGATCCGCTTCTGGATGACCTTCGGCGAGAGCTACCTGACCCACCTGAAGGTGCTCGACAACGTGGGGCTTACGCGCATCGATCCCATCGAAGTGGATGGTTGTGAAGTGATCCCTCTGCATGTGCTCAAAGCGCTGCTCCCCGATCCGGCGACTCTGGGCCCCCGCACCAAGGGCAAGACCAACATCGGCGTCGTGGTCCACGGCCTCAAAGACGGCAAAGAGCGCACCATATACATCTACCAGGTCAAGGATCATGAAGAGTGCTACGCAGAGGTGATGAGCCAGGGGGTGAGCTACACCACCGGAGTCCCTGCCATGATCGGGGCCAAGCTGATGCTGGAGAAGGTCTGGTATGAAAAGGGTGTGCATAACATGGAGGAGTTCGATCCCGATCCCTTCATGGAGGAGCTCAACCGTCAGGGGCTCCCCTGGCAGATCAAAGAACTCGATCATCCGAACGCCTTGAAGGTGGAATAGAAACGTCGGAAAACTGTTTTTGCGTTTTTATGATAGTTTGGGGGATGGAAAAATGCTATCATTGCGAATATCCAAATGAACCGTAAATTCGGCGAGTTCAAAAAAGAAGGAAATTTCAGTATGAAAAAAGAGTATGGAATAGGGTTGGCGATAGCGATGATGTTGATGGCCTCTTCGGCCAATGCCGGCCCGGAGGCCGATCACTACAAGCGACTCATCGGTACCAGTATCTTCAGCGCCAACAACCTCTATCTCCAGACCGGTTGGTACGATATGGACGGCGGAAGCACTGGGGACGATCCCGAGATGAGCAACGCCAACTTCGTCGGCAGCTATTACTTCGGTGAGATCGGTGATACCTGGCGTCCCTTCGTATTGGGTGGATTCGGCTTCACCAAAATCGACCAGGACAATATCAATTTCGGATCCGGGAACCTGGGAGATGTCGAACTCGATTCCACCTACTGGAAACTGGGGGGAGGGATCAACTACAACCCCAACCGGAACATTGGACTGGTTCTCGGCGCCTCCGGCCTCTGGATGAGTACCGACGGCGATTACAAGAATGGTTCCAATCCCCAAATGGAAAAGTATTTCGACCATGACAGCGACACCGCCATCTACGATATTTTCGGCAGTGTCAATCTCCATACCGAGTACAACGGCTACAAGCCCTACGCCGAACTGACCCTTCACTATCTCAACATCGACTACGACTTCGGTCTCTCCGACGTCAGCGGATGGAATGCCGATGTCACTGCCGGGCTCTTTACCCCCACACTGACCACCTGGATGGATCTGCCGGTCCGCGCCCAGTTCTTCGTCGCCGCCAATTTCCTGGACAACGACCTCTCCGACGTCACCGGGTTCGACAGCGCCTACCATGCCGGCGCCAGCCTGCTCTGGAAGATCGGGCCCATGATCCCGATTTTCAACAACGCGTTCAAGGATACCGAACTCGCTTTCAACCTCCAGGGAACGACCGGGGATAACGATCTGAAAGGCTGGAAAGCCAGTATCAGCCTCAACATCGCCAAATTCTGATCCGATCCTTCGGATCCCTCCTATGTCCCTTCCCGATCTCTCCGATACACCTCTCTCCCGAATCATTCCGGAACTTGAACGACGCCTGCACAGTGCCGATACCGTCGCCTTTTTGATCCTCGATCCCGATCTATGCCGAGGAGCTTATGCCGGAGAGAGGCTCTCACTGGATGAAAAGAGGTATCTCTGCCGATCCTGGCGATCCTGGAACGATCTGGCCCTGGAACTGGGTTGCCGTCTGCTCACACCGGAGCGATACGATGAGAGACGGCTTCTGCTGCGTATGGAGAAGCTCCGGCATGACAGAACCTTTCACCGTGAAGAGCGGGAGGAAAAATACGACCCCCGAAGTACCTTCGCCCGGATCCGGAAAAACGAGGAGCCGGCCTTTTATCTCCCCTACTTTCGGGCACTGAAGCGGCTAAGAGTCGAAAATCGGGAACGAATCCTAGCACTGGGACCGAACAGGGGTGACGAACTCGAACCGATCGTCTCTTCCGGCTTTCGGGGAGAGATCCTCGGGATCGACCTCAACGAAGCGGCTCTTCGGGAGGCCAAGAGAAGATTTGGCAGTCTTCTTCGCACCTGTGTCCACGACCTCAACCGTCTGGAAGAGCTTCCGCCGGAACGTTTCAATCTGATCCTCTCCATCGGCACACTTCAGAGCCCCGACATCGAACTCAAACCCTTTCTCATGCACCTGGTCCAGGAGCGCCTCACCCCCGGAGGAGCCATCCTACTCGGCTGGCCCAACGCCCGCTGGATTGATGGTGAACTCCTCTACGGCGCCCGTCCAAAACACTACCCTTTCAACGAACTCTCTCTTGTGATCAAGGATCTCTTCTGGATCAAAAAATATTGCCAGCAGCACAAAATGGAGGTGACAATTACAGGGAAAGAGTATCTCTTTTTGACAGCAATTAAGAAATAAGGAAATTATAAAGAGAGGAAGACAATCCCTCTCTCTTTGATTTGGAATAATTAAAAACGATAACTGAAACCAACCTGAACCATACTTGCTTTATAATGAACTTTAATATCAGCATAACTATTGGAGCCGTCATCCGCGTGATATCTCACACTATCATCACCATAGTCACTATACCTATATTGTAATCGAACATTCATATTGTCCGAAATTTTGTATTCCACACCTGCACCTATAGTCCATCCACTCAGTGTTGCATGACCACTGTAATGGTGTTGAGGGCTGCATGTATCACAATCAAGTCTTGTAGTTACACGTGCCCAGGCAGCACCAGCAGTGAAATATGGCATAAAGTCATCAATAACCTTACCTATTCTCAAACGCAGCGATGCATCCCACTCATTTTCAATTGTTTGTGTCCAATTAGGCGTAACGGGATTACCCGATGAATTCAACCAATCCCCCGTATCGTCACCACTGAGATAATTCCAATCTCCCTCTACTCCAAACAGCCAGTTACCATCTATCAACCAGTTATACCCCGCATATATGCCTCCAGCAAAACCATTGGGATCCAAATTACGCGTATAACCACTGAGTGAACTACTACCATTGAAATAATAATCGAGATCTGCATCTCCCCAGTTCCCACCAGCCTGGAGACCCACATAAAATCCACTCCAACTATCGGCAGGCATGGGAGCGACCGGGGCTATATCTCCTCCACCATATACCATTCCACTCAAACCCAATGCGACGATACCAGACAACACAATCTTTTTCATTTCCAACCTCCATCAATATAATGTATCAATTATAGCATATCCCTATACTTTGATTAATTAATCTGTATTATTCAATAAGCATAGGAAAAAATGGGGTCTGACAACTTTCTTTCGGTTATTATTGAGTGAGATAGATGTTTCAATTTTAAAAGCCCTCTCACCAAGTGGACAAGAAGATTGACAAATCAGAGAAAATTATTTGCTATAGTTCCAGCGGAAGAAATCAATAAAAAGGAGTTATCATGGCGATCAATGCGAAGAAAATGGCGAAATTCTGCCGTCCCTTCCGTATCGTTCTGGGACTGGTCCTGATCGGGCTCGGGGTCTACACCGGCATCAAATGGTTCTACCTGGGGATCATCCCCTTGATCGCCGGTATCGTGGGCTTCTGCCCCGCCTGTGCCGTCACCGGGCAGTGCACTATCTTCGGCAAGGACAAAGAGGCGTGAAGACCCTCAAGATATTTCTCGGTTGGCTCATCGGGGGACTGCTGGTCATTCAGCTGATCCGGATCGACGTTCCCGAGCCTCCCAAAGCCGACCCCCAGGACGAGATCAAAGCCCCCGGGGAGATCACGGCACTGCTCAAACGCTCCTGTTACGACTGCCACTCCAACCATACCCGGTGGCCCTGGTACAGCCATGTGGCCCCCGTCTCCTGGGAGGTCAACTCCCACGTCAAAAACGGCAGAAACTGGCTCAACTTCTCCATCTGGAACCGATACAGCGAGGAGAAGAAGCAGAAGCTCTACAAAGGGATCGTCAAATCCATCGACTGGAAGATGCCCCCCGCCGACTACATGTGGATCCACAAAAACGCACGCCTGAGCCCCGAAGAGCGCCAAAAGATCAAAGCCTGGGCCCAGTCCCACATCCGGGAAGAAGAGAAGCCCTATTGAACCTCCTGGATACTGTCAAATGAGGTTTCACTCGATGGCGACAAAGGAGCGCTCAATCCGTGAAACGGGCGCTCCTTCGCGGCTTCGCTACGCTCCGACCGCTACGGTTCCGAAGCGGCAAAGGACAAGCAGTTGTCCTTCACTGACGCTTCTCATGTTCGCGACTGCCAGAGCTATCGAGTGAAACCGGCAACCGTTCAAATTATACAACTCTCTTAAATCCGACAAAATTTATCAGCAATACACATTTTTATGCTATACTTCTTGACACAAATCAAGAAAAAGGAGCTGAAATGCCCAAGATCAACCGTTATGTAGATATCTCTACCATCGACCGCGAAGCCAAAAAAGACTACATCGACCGCCACTCTCCCTTCGTCCACTGCGAAAGCACCGCCAAGAAGGGCGAGCCTTTCAAGGTCAAGGTCAAAATGGGGAACGAATACTGCCACCCCGACGATTTCGACCACTACATCGCCTATGTCCAGCTCTGGGACGGCGAAACCCTTCTGGCCCAGACCAACTGGCAGCCCGGTACCATGGGCAACGCCTGTGCCCATGCCGAAGTCGATTTCTACGTCGTGCCCACCAAGAGTAAAATGAAGCTCACCGCCATGAGCTACTGCACCAAGCACGGCCTTTGGGAGAGCGATCCCGTCGAAGTCACTGTCGAAGACTAAGACTCTAGGAGGGGACCCTCCCCTCAGCTCTCAGATCCCGAACTTCAACTCAAAACTCTTCATTCATAATTCAAAATCCAAAATCCGGCATCCGGAATTCTGATAAAATTCCTCTATGAAAAACCTCCACAATGCCCTGCAGCTCAAACAGCTTCATCTTCTCAAACAGATGGGATATCGCTACACCGACATCCAGCCCTCCGATCTGGAACCCGATCCGGCCCAGCTGCCCGACGATCTGGAGAGCCTGCGCAAAATGGTGGAGCAGTGCCACCTCTGCGACCTGAGCAAGAGCCGCCACAAAGTGGTCTTCGGCGAGGGGGACCCCCATGCCCGGCTGATGTTCGTCGGCGAAGGACCCGGCGCCACGGAGGACAGCACCGGACGCCCCTTCGTGGGAAGGGCGGGCGAGCTCCTGACCCGGATGATCGAGAATGTCCTCCATCTGCGCCGGGAGCAGGTCTACATCGCCAATATCGTCAAATGCCGCCCGCCGGGCAACCGGGTCCCCACCCCCACCGAGGCCTTCACCTGCCGCCCCTACTTGCTCAAGCAGATCGAACTGATCCGTCCCCGGATCATCATGACCCTGGGCGCCACCGCCTACCGCTACCTGACCAATGACGAAACCCCCATCAGTCGTGTTCGCGGACACATCATCCGAACCGAAAACTATTTTCTCGTCCCCACCTTCCACCCCAGCTACCTGCTGCGCAACCCCTCCGCCAAAAAACAGGCGTGGGAGGATCTGCTGAAAGTGAAAGAGCTGCTGGAGAAGTGAGCCGTTCCGATACGGTTGGAGAAGCGGCAGCTTTATCCTATAATTACAGAGAAATAAGCCGGAAAAGAGGGGGCACGTGATCATTCTGTCCATGAGACGAACTGCGTTTGTCGGAATCAGCCTGATACTCTCTCTGACGGTGAGCGGGGTCCAGGCGAAACCTGCAAAGGGAGGAGAGGATCGCAACGCGACCGCCCCGACCGAAGCCTGTGCCGTCACCCCTGTCAACCGGCTGGTACGTGAAGGAAACATCCCCTCCGCCTATGCACTCGCCCAAACGCTCTATCAAAGATGCCCCGACCCCGTCCATCGACGGCTTTACGCCAAGCTCGCTTTCTGGAACAAAGAGATTGATACCGCCTATAAGCTGATCGACGCCTTCGATCCCAAAGAGAAACTCTACCGTCAGATCTACGCCGCCAAGATCATCCGGGACCTGAAACACGGGGGCCGCCCCGCCATTCCCAAATTTCTGGAGACCGACTACGATGTGCTGGCGGCCCGGATCGAAGCCGAGATCCGGCGTGGGAATTTCCCCCGCGCCTACCGCCTCAGCCGAACACTCTACAACCGTTATCGCACCAAAGAGGCGCTGGAGTACCAGGCCAATCTGCTTCTGTGGATGAAACGTTATCCGGAGAGCCTGAAACGTTTCCAAGAGCTCGGCGACCGGAAGAGAGTCCGGGAAATCCGAAAGATCATGCTGGAAGAGAAGCTGGCCCGAACCGACCGCCGGATCACGGAGGCGTGGCAGCACTCCGACAAGCGTCGAGCCCGGGAGACCTTCGAACGCCTCGATCCCGCTGAGAAAGATCTCTACCGTCGCCGGTACCGGGACAATGCCTGCCGGGTGGAGAGTACCCGGATGCTCGGGATCGGTTTCGATCACGTGAGCTACAGTGATCACCGTTACCGGGACCATACGAACTACCTGGAGTTCACCCTCCCCATCGAGCGGACCACGATCTACGGAAAACTCGAAGATACCGACCGCTACGGCCTCCACGACACCCGACTCTCTCTGGAGATCTACCCGCCGGGGGTGGGCGAGTACTGGGGCTATATCTCCCTCTCGGTCACCCCCGATGCCGATTTCTACAGCCACTACTCCGTGGGGGCCAATCTCTACCGGGACATCGGCAGCGAA
>JALWZI010000171.1 GCA_027002755.1 Campylobacteraceae bacterium
ACGACGGTGAGTTCATCGAACTGACCCACACCGCTACCAGCAGGGAGACTTTCTCCAAAGGAGCGGTTCGTGCCGCCAAGTGGCTGGTCGGGCAGCAGCCGGGTCTCTACAGTATCAACGACTGCCTCGGTATCTGAGATTAATGAGAACTGAGAAAACAGAAATGAGACATTTCGAAAAACAGATTGTGGTCGCAAACGCCATCAATGCTTCACGCTTCACGTTTCACGCTTCATTCGTCTCCGAAGGAGATGCCTGATGTGTGCCGTCGTCGGAGTCTATGGCAGTGATACCGCCGCCAAAATCGCCTACTATGCATTGTTTTCCATGCAGCACCGCGGCCAGGAGTCCTCGGGGATCAGCAGTGCCGACGGGGAAAAGATCACCCTGATCAAAGACCGTGGCCTGGTCACGGAGGTCTTCGATGAGGAGAGCTTCTCCCTCCTGCAGGGGCGCTGCGCCATCGGCCACAACCGCTACTCCACCGCCGGGAAAGACTCGGTGCTGGATGCCCAGCCGGTCTTTGCCCGGTACAAACTGGGGGAGATCAGCGTCGCCCACAACGGCAACCTGGTCAACAAGCAGGAGGTTCGCGACCGGCTGATCGACCGGGGGGCCATCTTTCAGACCGACATGGACACGGAGAATATCGTCCATCTCATCGCCAAGAGCCAGGAGGATCACCTGGTCGACCGGATCAAGGACATGCTCACCAAGATCGAAGGAGCCTACTGCCTGATCATTCAGAGCCGCTCCAAGATGTTCGTCATCCGTGACCGTTTCGGGATTCGCCCTCTGAGCCTGGGACGCCTGCCCGACGGCGGGTATATCGCCGCCAGCGAGACCTGCGCCTTCGATCTGGTGGATGCGGAGTTCATCCGGGATGTGCGTCCCGGAGAGATGCTGATCTTCGAGGAGGGCAGAGAACCCGTCAGTGAGCAGATCTTCGAGCCCGACTACCGCCCCTGTGCTTTCGAATATATCTACTTCGCCCGCCCCGACAGCATCATCGACGGGAAGAACGTCTACGAAACCCGTGTCAAAATGGGCCGCAACCTGGCCAAAGAGCAGCCCGCCGACGTGGATCTGGTCCTCCCGGTCCCCGACAGCGGCGTGGCGGCGGCCATGGGCTTCGCCGAGGGACTGGGGATCCGCTTCGAGATGGGGATCGTGCGCAACCACTATGTGGGCCGGACCTTCATCGAGCCGACCCAGCAGATCCGTGATCTCAAAGTCAAGCTCAAGCTCTCTCCCATCCGCTATCTCATCGAAGGCAAACGGGTCGCCATCGTGGACGACTCCCTGGTGCGGGGAACCACTTCCCGCCAGATCGTCCGGATGCTGCGCCATGCGGGGGCCAGGGAGGTGCATATGCGTATCGCCGCTCCCGAGATCAAATTCCCCTGCCGCTACGGGATCGATACTCCGACCCAGGCGGAGCTCATCTCCACCCGCTACACTCCCCAAGAGATCGCCGAGTATATCGGAGCCGACAGTGTGGGCTTCCTCTCGGTAGAGGGGCTGGTGGATGCCCTGGGCCGTGACCGGCAATACTCTCTGGTCAGTTTCGACGGCAACTACTTCGCCGGGGGCTGCGCCGAATCGACCAACTGCAGCGGAGCCTGATTGTTGACCTGCGGCAAAGGGCTCAAGCCCCTCTACACCTACGGTCGTTATCTTCGGGAGCGCTTCGGAGAGCGAGTGCGCAAGGTCCCGGTGGGGCTCAGCGGTTTCACCTGTCCCAATATCGACGGCACCGTCGCCAAAGGGGGCTGTACCTTCTGCCTCAACGAGTCTTTCAGTCCCAATCTGGCCCAGAACGCCGGTAAGACCTTCCTCAACCTCCGCTCCGATTCCAATCCGATCCTGGACAAACAGCTTTCGGAGCTCCACGAACAGGTGACCCGGACCCAGGAGTATTTCCGCCGGAAGGAAGGCGTGCGCAGATTTCTGGTCTATTTCCAGGCCTTTACCAACACCTACGCCCCTTTCGAAACCCTCCAGACCCTCTACGAGCGGGCACTGCACTATCCCGGCGTGGTGGGGCTGAGCATCGGGACCCGCAGCGACAGTGTCACCGACGAGACCCTGGAGTATCTGGCGGAACTCTCCAAAACACACGAGATCTGGATCGAATACGGCATCCAGTCGATCTACGACGAGACGCTTCGCCGAATCAACCGAGGGCACGACGCTCTCAATGTGGAAGCAGCGATCAAAAAGGCCAAAGCCGCCGGGCTCAAGGTCTGCGGCCACCTGATCTTCGGCCTGCCGGGGGAGGATAGAGAGATGATGCTCAACTCCGCCAAAGCCGCCTATGACTGGGGGATCGACTCGGTCAAATACCACCCCCTCTACGTGGTCAAACAGACGCTGCTGGCCAACGAATACAAACGGGGCGAGTTCACCCCCATCACCCGGGAGGAGTATCTGGAGGTGCTGGTGGAAGCACTCCGGCTCAAGCCGGACCCTATCAGTATCCAGCGCGTCACCGCCGGGATCGAAGACGAGACCCTGCTGGCCCCCGCCTGGTGCGGCGAGTCGAAGAATCGGCAGATGGCCGCCATTCGCCAGGCGCTGGCGAGGGCGGGGATGTGTCTGTAGGGATTTTGGATGCTGGATGATGGATTTTGGATGACGGTTTGTGTTGCTTGACACTGCATTCCATGGAAACGGGAATTCATTCCCGCCCATACAGGGGTGACCTTATCTTAGGGCACCGTCCGTCGCCGTAAGTGATATTGAACCGTGATTTTTCTACCCACTACCCACTACGAACTACGCACTCTATAAATCACCGCATACATCAACGGTACGTAGATCAGGTTCAGTACCGTCGCCCAGGCGATCCCGTAGCCCAGGCTGACCGCCATGGGCTGGATGATGAGCGATTGGCCGCTGGCGAAAAAGATCAGGGTCAAAAGCCCCAGTACGGTGGTCAGCGAGGTCAGAAAGATCGGGCGCAGGCGCATGCCGGCACGGACGACCATCTCGTCGTAGTCTTTGGAGCCCCGGACGAAATCGAGCATGATCAGCGCATCGTTGACCACGACCCCCGCCAGACCGACCATCCCCATGATCCCGGGGAGGGTCAGATTGATCCCCATGATCCAGTTGCCCAGCAGGGCTCCCAGGATCGAGAGGGGAATGACCGAGATGGTGATCAGCGGCAGGATGAGAGAGTTGAACATCCAGACCAGTGAGATGAAGATAAGAAAGAGGGCGATGACCGCCGCCTGGGACATCTCCCGCTTCACCTGCCGGTTCTCCTTCTCCTCCCCTTTGACGACGACCTTGACGCCGGAGCGGCGGAGCTCCTCGATGACCGGCCGGAGCCGCTCCATCACTTCACTGGGCAGGACCTTTTTCTTGTCGGTACGGGCGGTAACGGTCCAGACCCGTTCACCGTCCTCTTTGTAGAGCTTGAGCATGCTCTTTTTGTAGAGGAAATCGGCGATCTCCTTCAACGCGACGCTCCGCTGGCCGTCCGGGGTGCGAAGATGCAGCTCGCCGATCTCCACCTGATGGTCACGGCGGGGGTCCTCCAGGCGGATGCGCACCAGGCCCTTGCGGTCGAACATCTTGCCGTATTCGGCATCCAGATAGAGACCGCGCAGGATCGCCACCAGGTTCTGCTCGTCGAAGCCCAGCTCCTTGCCGTATTCGTTGACCCTCAGTTTGAGCTCCATGGGCCCCTCTTTGGCGTTGTCGGAGATGTCCTCCACTCCCGGGATCTTCCGCAGCGCTTTCTCCAGTTTCGCCAGAGCGTCGAAGGCCTGCCCGTTTGCCGGGGTCGAAACCCCGATCTCGATATCGTGGCTCACGATCCCCGCCTGGGGGACGAAGGCGGTGAGCTCTTCGTAGAGGGGCTTGTCGGTGGAGAGACGGACCCCTTTGTAACGGGCCAGGACCTTTTGGGCCCGCTTGAGGATCTCCTGGGCGCTGTGGGTGCGGATCATGTCGTGGGGGTCGTACTCCAGCGAGAGGATCGGATTGATGAAGCGGTCGAAGAAATTTTCGGGCTTGCGTTCATGGAGGTTGAGAAAGAGCTGGAAAAGGTTCTCCCCCTTCTCGAAGGATTGGTCGGGATTGAATTTGAGCCCGACGATGGAGGTGACGGAGGCGACGTCGGTACCGTTGAACTCCCGCAACAGATCCCGCTCGATGCGCTGCATGTATTTTTCCGTATCTTCCAGCCGGTTGTTCACATCCACTTTGCCGCTGATATAGATCTGACTGGCATCGAAACTGGGAAAGAGCTGGAATTTGCTGAGTTTGAGCATTCCGACCGTGGCCAGGAGGATAGCGCTCACCATGACAAGGAGGGAGAGTTTTTTATGATCGAGAAGCCTTCTGAGGAGTTTTTGGTAGCCGGCGACGGCCCGGTCCCAGAAGGGACTGGGCTCGTGGTGGTCGATCCGGTGACCGATACTGAAGAGCTCCTTGGCGTGCAGCGGGAGGAAATAGAAGGCTTCGAAGAGGGAGCTGAGCAGCAGAATGGTGATCATCACCGGCAGCACCTTCATGAAGATCCCCAGCTGTCCGCTCATGATCAGCAGTGGCAGGAAAGCGAAGACTGTGGTCATGGTGGCGGTGGCCACGGCGGGGAACATCTCCACCGATCCGTCCAGGGCCGCCTGCCGGGGCGGCTTGCCCATCTCCAGATGGCGGTAGATGTTTTCGGCCACGACGATCGCTTCGTCCACGAGCATTCCCAGGGCGATCAGCGCCCCCAGCATCGTCAGCATGTTCATACTGTAGCCGAGCATCTCCGCCGCGATCAGAGCGATGAAGAAACTGGTGGGGATCCCCAGGGCCACCACCGTACCGATGCGCCAGTTGACACTGAGGAAGAGGGCGGTAAAGACCAGGATCAGACCGAAGAAGATGTTGGAGCTGACCAGGTTGATCCGGTTCTTGATCCAGATGGAGGTATCGGTATAGACCTGAAAGGTAAGATCGGGATAGTTCCTGGCGAATTCGTGCAGCAGTTCCCGGATCTGGCGGCTCAGGGCGATGGCGTTGCCCGAGGCGGTCTTGGTGAGGTTGAGAGAGATGTTCTGCCGGCCGTTGAAATGGGAGATCTCCTGCGGAGTGCTCAGGCCGAAACGGA
>JALWZI010000172.1 GCA_027002755.1 Campylobacteraceae bacterium
TCGCGGGACGCAGCGCTTCGGCCTATGCCGCGGAGATCGGGACCATGAAGATCACCGAGGAGATCAGCGCCATGCGGACCATGGGATTCGACCCCTTCTTCTTCCTGGTCATCCCCAGGATCGTGGCGCTGGTGATCGCCCTGCCTCTGCTCATCTTCTTCTCCGACATCACCGGAATCCTCGGCGGGATGATCGCCACCAAAGCCCAGGTGGATATCTCCTACTCCTTCTTTCTCTCCCGCCTCCAGGAGGTCCTGGAGGCCAAGCACTACGTCCTGGGGATCATCAAAGGTCCCTTCTTCGCCATGATCATCGCCGCGACAGGATGTTTTCACGGGTTTCGGGTGACCGGGGATACCGAGAGCATTGGGATCGAGACCACCGCCAGTGTCGTGCACGCGATCTTCTTCGTCATCGCCTGCGACGCCCTCTTCGCCGTCATCTACACACAGTTGGGGTACTGAGATGGAACCGATCATCCAGATGCGCGACATCCATACCCGTTTCGGAGACACCATCGTCCATGACGGGGTCGATCTGACGGTCAATCCCGGCGAGATCTACGCCATCCTCGGTGAGAGCGGTGCCGGCAAGTCGGTCCTGGTCAAAGAGATCATCATGCTCCTCAAACCCGTTTCCGGAACGATCCGTGTCCTGGGAAAGGACCTGGCGAAGATCAGCTACCCGGAACAGCAGGAGCTCCGCCGCAGCTGGGGGGTCCTCTTTCAGTTCGGTGCGCTCTTTACCTCGCTGACCGTAGCGGAAAACATCGCCCTGCCCCTCAAGGAGTACACCACAGTCCCCAAACCGCTTCTGGAAAAGATTATCCGGGAGAAGCTGGAGATGGTGGGGCTTCACTCCCGGGCCGCCTCCCTCTACCCCTCGGAACTCAGCGGCGGAATGATCAAGCGCGCCGCCCTGGCAAGGGCTCTGGCCATGGACCCCAAACTCCTCTTCCTCGACGAACCCACCTCCGGACTCGACCCCATCGGAGCAAGGGCCTTCGACCGCCTCATCGTCGATCTGCGGGATGCCCTGGACATCACCGTGGTGATGATCACCCACGATCTCGATTCGATCTTTACCATTGTCGACCGGATGGCGGTCCTAGCCGACAAACACGTCGTCGCCGAGGGGACGCTTCGGGAGGTTCTTGCCTCCGACCATCCTTTTGTCCAGCGATTCTTCAAAAACGAATACATCTCCAAACGATTTATGGGTAAAATACCGGAAGAGAAGTCAGCCAAAGAGGCCGGGGAGTCGCATGTATAGCAGAATCAACTATACGATGGTAGGAGTATTTGTTCTGCTCTTTACGCTGTTGGCCCTGGGATTCGGCTTCTGGCTGGCCAAATACGGCTTCGAAGAGAAATACGACTACTACTATCTCTACTTCACCGAACCGGTCGACGGGCTGACCCTCGACTCCTCCGTCAAGCTCAAAGGGGTCGATGTGGGCAAGGTCAGTTCCATCGAAGTCGATCCCGACAATGTCGAGCGGATCCGGGTGGAGATCCGGCTCAAGGAGGGGACGCCCATCGTTGAGGGAATGTACGCCCTTCTCAAACTCCAGGGAATCACCGGTCTGAGCTATGTCCAGATCGAGGGAGGCAAACGCGGTGCTCCCCGACTGACCGCCGCCGAGGGCAAGATCCCGGTCATCCCGACCCGGGAATCCCTCATTCATCAGCTGAGCAAGGATGCCCCCGCCCTTCTGGATCGGCTCCAATCCGCCGCCAATGCCCTCGATCGGATCTTCTCCGAGCACAATCAGCGTCAATTCACCCGTATTCTGGACAACACCGCCGAAGCTACCGCCAAAGCTACCGAAGTGGAGGATCGTTTCATCGCCCTCTCCGATGAGTTCAACCGAACGTTGCAGCATTTTGACCGCCAATCGACCGAACTGGTGGACTCCGTCCAACGCATCACCCGGACACTGGATGAGAAACTGCCCACCCTGATGGACGATGTGGACCAGGCCGGCCGCAATGTCGCCCAGGTCGCCCGGGGGATCGACCGGCGCCTGAAACGGGGCGAATATGACCTGCGCAAAATGATCCGCCCCATCCAGATCGACATCCGGGAGCTCAGCTACAGCTATCAGGAGCTCTCCGAGGATCTCAAAGCCCTCAGCCGGCATCCCTCTTCCCTAATCTTCGGCTCCGGCCATCCTCCGAAAGGACCAGGTGAATGACGCGACTTCTCTCCCTCGCCGTGGCCACGGTGATCACCCTGATGCTGACGGCCTGCAGCGGCCGATCGCTGCAGATGTATACCCTCTCCGCCCAGGGGACCCTCCCCAAGGTCTCTCCCCGTTTCTCCTCCCTGCGGGTCGACTACCCCAAAGGGATCGAAGACACCATGGGGACCCGGATCTATTTCAGCCGAAGCGACCTGACCCAGTCCTACTACAGCTACAGCCAGTGGAGCAAATCGCTCAACCGCATCCTCATGGCCAATCTCATCGAGGCGCTGCAGCGCAGCGGCCTGGCACGAACGGTCCTGGACTACGCCTCGGAAGCCGAAGCCGCCTACGAGCTGGAGAGTACCGTCTACCGCTTCGAACACCGGATCACCCCGGAGGGATCCTTCGCCGATGTCTCCATCGGCCTACGCCTGCTGCGCGGCAGGGACCGGCATCTGATCGCCTCACATATATTCAGCTACCGCATTCCCTGCCGCAGTACCGATGCAGCCGGCTTCGTCGAAGCGGCCAACCAGGCCGTCTCACGCCTCAGTGTCGATATGATCAAGTGGCTGGCGAAGCGGTGAAGGTCAAAGAGCGCCCATGGATGAAAATCTGACCCTTGCGATCCGCGACAAACTGCCGACCCTTCCCTGGCTGGAGATGGGAAGCGGCTTTCTCATCGGTCTGGCTGTCGGCTATTTTCTCAAAAAGAGTTTCAAAGTCCTCCTCCTGCTGATGGGAATCGGAATCGTGATCATCTTTTTGCTCGAGAGTCAGCATGTGGTGACCATCAACGAGGACGGTCTCTCTCACACCGTCTCCCAGGGAACCGAGCTTTTCAAGGAATTCGCCTCCTTTCTCAAGGCACGACTCTCCCGCCTCAACGTCGCCGGTGGTGCCTCTGCTGTAGCCGGGTTTTTCACCGGTCTGAAAATGGGGTGACACACCACTTCTTTCTCTTTCCCTTTTCTCCTCTTCTTTTCGAAATAGACATAGCTTTTTTTCTTAATTATTATAAAAAAATGCAAATATTAAACGACAATTATTTTTCTATAGCAAAAACACTCCCTTTTCTTCCGGATGATGTTATAATATTTAAAATGACTTTTTAATTTTGTGTTCAAAAAAGTGTCGCGGTTGTATTGCGCGAAGAGAGGGAGGAAAAGATGTATACCTTGATGAAGAATAAAAATTTCGCTTTGACCAAAACCATCGTAGAGATCGAATCGAAAGAGATCGAATTGGTCTCTATACGACAACTGGAATCCCCGAAAGGGAAAAAAGAGTCCCATCCCGGTCCCGTTCGGGCCATCGAAGGGTGTGGCGAGATCCATCCTCCGCTCTGCACCATCCATGACAACCAGTTCTCCCGGGTCTGTTTCAGGATCGTCGAAGATGCGAGCGTCTCCTTTCCCATGGATTTCGAAACGGCCAAAGGAGTCATCCGGCTCAACGATCGAAACTCCCTGAATGGAACGGATCTCGATGCGGACCGACTGCATTGTGAGAGCGATTATTCCCAATCCATTCCGGACCCGACTCTCACCGAAAAGCCCGAGGATACTGAACAGTCACCGCCCATGATCCAGGTCTGTCTCCCCCCTGAAAGCTTCGAGGAGATCGTCGAGGCTTTCCGCTATGGCAATTCTCCCACTCTCATCACCCGTTTCGCCATCCATACCTTCACCATCCTGAGCGAGGACGGCAAGAACGCTCCCCCCTACTCCGTCGCCAAAGACGTCAATTATATCTCCACCGGGCTCAAGGCCTACCTGGCCGACTACGAGATCCGTACCCCCCTCTCGACCTCCATGGAGGAGGATGGACCGGTCTGTGAGCCGACGACCTCTCCCCCTCCCCCGGTGTCTGAAATCTCCTCCGAGATGAGAGAGCCGCTCCGACAGATCAATCGTCGCCTGGGAGTCCTGACCTCCCTTTCCGTTCTCTGGTCCCTCTATTTTCTGTATACTATCCTCTTCTAAAAAACCCTCCGCTCCCAGTCGGGGATGGCGGCGTCATCACACATCAATATCGAAGAGGTCAAGATGCTGGTTCATATCTGCTGTGCCGTCGACAGCCACTACTTCCTCCAGAAACTCCGGGAGGAGTACCCCGGGGAGCGGCTTGTTGGCTTCTTCTACGACCCCAACATCCACCCCTACAGTGAATACCGCCTTCGCCTGTTGGAAGTGGAGCGCAGCTGCCGTCAGCTGGGGATCGAACTCATCGAAGGCCCTTACGACTACACGGCCTGGATGGCGGCGGTCCGGGGGCAGGAGAACGAGCCGGAAAAGGGACGCCGCTGCGCCGTCTGTTTCGACCGGCGTTTCGAGGTGAGTGCTGCCAAGGCGGCGGAGCTGGGAGAGAGACGTTTCACCTCCACGCTTCTTACCTCTCCCAAAAAATCCCTCAGGCAGCTCCGGGAGGAGGGAGAGAGGCTGGCAGAGCGCTACGGCCTGGAGTTTGTCGCCCCCGACTATCGCAAAGCTTCGGGAACCCAGGAACAGAACCTCATGGCCAAGGAGGCCCAACTCTACCGCCAGGACTATTGCGGCTGTCTTTTCGGCCTGACGATGCAGCGCCGGCAGCAGGAGAAGCTGGCCGACGAACTCATGGTCCCCGTCTCGGGCCAGATCCAGCACGAATCCATCGAAGAGCGCCTGGCTCTTTATGAAAAAAGGATCGAGCTGGAGGAGCGGGGGATTCCCTACCGGATCCTCCGGGAGCGCTTCCTCAACTGGCGGCTCCTTTCTGGACTGCTTCGGGTGCGTAAAGAGCCCGTTCCGGCTCATATCCTCCCCTATTCCACCCTCAAAAAGGAGTATACCCGCGGACGGGTTGAGGAGCATCTGGGCGCACTGGGCCTCATGAACCGGGATGAAGTGAAGTTCCTCACCCTGTCCGATTACAATCGGCTCACCG
>JALWZI010000173.1 GCA_027002755.1 Campylobacteraceae bacterium
GTCCTGGGGGTGGGACTGCTCTCGATGATCAATCCCTCGGGAAGCCTCAGCCTCTTCAAGGCCGAATCGACCGGGATCCAGATCGAAAAGCTCCGCCCGAAGATCAAAGATACCGCCTTGAGCCTCTGGGGGATCTATCTGGCGCTGACGGTGATCGACGCGATCCTGTTGAAGCTTTTCGGAATGAACTGGTTCGATGCGATCAACCACGCCTTTTCGACCCTCTCGACGGGCGGGTTCTCCACCAAAAACGCCTCTATGGGATATTGGAGCGCTTCGCCGGCGATCCTCTGGGTGACCACCCTTTTCATGATCCTGGCGGGGATCAACTTCCTGGCGCACCTGCGTCTGCTTTACCGGGATCCCAGCGGCTACCTCAGTGAAGAGGTGCGCTGGTATCTGATCGTCTTTTTTGTTCTCTCAGTTTCCCTGACCCTAACCCACGAGATCGTCGACACCGCGACCCTGGGTTTTTCCCTGACCCACTCCTTTTTTACCGTCGCTTCGGTGATGACCACCACCGGTTTCGCCTCGACCAATTATGGGGTCTGGGGGAATGCCGCCATTGCCCTGATCTTCCTGGCGATGTTGGTGGGGGGCAATGCGGGGTCCACCGCCGGCGGGGTCAAGGTGATCCGTTATGTGGTGATCATCAAGACGCTTTTTGCCGAGATGAAGCGGATCCTTCATCCCCGTGCTCTGATCAAGGTCTATGTGGACGGCAACAAACTCAAGGAGAACGTCCTGGCTTCCACTTTCGGCTTTTTCATTCTCTATATCTTCACCAATGTGCTGCTCTCTCTTTACCTCTATGGGCGGGGAATGGATGCGATGACCTCTATCTCCGGGGCCCTGGCCATCGTCGGCAATATCGGTCCCGGGTTTGCCAGGGTGGGCCCCGCGGAGAACTTCGGCTTCTTCACCGATTTCGACAAGATCATCCTCTCTATCGGGATGATCATCGGCCGTCTGGAGTGCTATACGGTCTATGTGTTGTTGAGTCTTTCCTTCTGGAAAAAGTTTTGATCGTAGAGGAGTCGAAAATTCGTTATTTCCCGAGGGTCGTTTTTCGGTAAATGCCGCCTGGAGACGCCTGTTGGAACCGGGAATTCATTCCCGGCGAACTACTAAAATGACACGCCTCGGCTTTTGAAGCTTTTGCTGCGAATGAATTCGCGCTTCCATTGCTTTTCGGTGGTTTCCGGCCCTTCTCTTCATTTCTTTTTCTTTGTTTCGCGACAAAGAAAAAGGAAACGAAGCAAAGAAAAAGAAAACGCGAAGGACTGGCGTCTGATTTTGGCTTCCATGTGTTGTGAATTTTCATATGAGGATGGAGAGCTTTTTCAGGAACCGGGAATTCATTTCCGGCCAAAGGGAGCCCAGACGGAGGCGAAAAGTGTTTCAGGTTTTGGCGCGAATCAATTCACGCTTCCTTTTCAATGTCACATCAGGAGTGCCGGGTGAGGACGACTACGGCGATGGCGAAGCCTCCGTCGTGGCTGATGGAGAGGGAGCTCTCTTTCAGGCAGAAACGCTCAGTGGCTTCGGGAGAGAGTCGGAGCGTCGGAGCCCCTTTTTTGTCTTTTTGGATGGTGATGTCCAGGAAAGAGAGCTCCGAGCCGATCCCGCACCCCAGGGCTTTGGCCACCGCCTCCTTGGCGGCCCAAAGGCCTGCCAGTGTGGCGTCACTGCTCTTCTCGGAATATTCTTCAGAATGGAGATAACGCCGTAAAAAACGCTCCCCGAAGCGTATGCGACTCTTCGCGATGCGCTCGATGACCACAATATCGGTACCGACCCGGACCATCCGTCTCTCCTATCCAAACTGCAGATAAGTGGCCACGATCAAAGAGATGAGGATCGTCAGACCTATGGTCATGGGCCGTTGCCATTTTGGATCGATTCCAAAGCGTTCGCTCACCCACTCACTGATCCGCATCGCCGGGTAGGCGAAAAAAAGGAGCAGAACACTGGTATAGACGAGGGTCAGGACAATGTTGATCATTGGGCTTTTACCTTGTAATACTCCAGGATAAATCGTTTCTCTTTCTCGTTTTGAAGCGGGATGGTCTTTAATGGTTTACCCTGATCGTCCAGGATCGTCAGGGTGTTGCCCTCCAGCCTGAGATGTCTGGTAGCCCAGGCCTGCTCCAGCTCCTGGAGTCTTGGGTAGAAGTTGACGGCATCGGGCTCTTCCTTGAACTTGGGATCGTCTTTGCGGCGGATCTTGAGCCCACCGAGGCTCTTTTCGATCACAAAGGGGGTGTACTGCCGCACCAAGGGATAGATGCGGGCGTCGCGATGGGGCGGCCGCCCCAGGATAAAGGCCACCCCCGCAAGAAAGATCATCAAAGCGCCAAGTGCGAATCCGAGTTTTTTGCTGAACATGACCAGGTTCCTTTTTACCGTTTATTGAATCGAGTTCTATGAACCTCTCTGGAGGATTTCTCATAGCTTTCAATTATACAGTCGGTTGATCGTTGACAGTATAGGGGCTCCTCGGTTAGAGACTGTTGACGCATGTCAAGGGAAGATGACCTTCGGATGCGATACACTTGTTTTCCAAGTTGAGGAGGTGAGGAGAAGATGTTGAAAGAGTTTTTCTATCTGGAAGGGGCCTATCTGATCCTGGCCGGGATCATCCTGCTGGTGACCCTTTTCGTCACGACCCGGCCTTTCATGTCCTCCACCGCTCCTCGGAAGGGGATGACGATCGTGGCGATCGTCCTGGCACTTTTCATCGGGGCCCATTACTGGATCACCACCTCCCGTATCGCCTCGGTCAAATCGGCCTTCAATGCCGGGAAACCTGTTCTCTGTGAGAGCAGGATGCTCCGCAAAATGGCCCAATCGGTAGAGATCCGCAAGGGTACGGCGGCACGCTGGCGTATCGAAGGGGACAACTTCGTCTCCCCCGAGTACACCCGTCCCTTCCATATCGCCCGCTGTATCGTCAAATAACTCCTCAGCTTCCCCTACTAAATCTTTTCTTCCGTTGCTTCCCCCGGGGAGCGTGGATCGAGCTTCCCGACTACGATCAAGAGATGGAATCTGTATGGATCGGCAGATCCTCTTTTCACATATTGTCCGGACAAATAGAAAAATATTTGCACCGTTGACCGATGTCAATCCCCCTAGGCGCAAAAACTGCCATAATACCCTATGCTTGAATAAGCATATAGCCGAAAGGAGTCCATAATATGGAGAATTTCACAGGGTGGCCAACGATCGCTCCGGATCAGTTCCTGCCGATATTCATCGTCGCGACACTGGTCCTGGTCTTCGGAGTGGGTTACGCAGCGATCATCACATTGGCCAAAATGGGGTTCTTTTCCAAAAAGTGGATGCCGGTCGGCTATCTGTTCTGGGGATTGCAGACGCTCTGTCTGTATGAGCTCGCCGTTCTGATCCACAGCAACCACTATACGACGAAGGTGCTGCTGGTGACGATGGTGGCCTATCTCTTTGTACCGCATCTCTACTTCTATCTGGTCGATGAGGCGGACAAGCGGTACGAGAACGACCACAACGACTCAAACCAATAAAGGAGGAAAAATGGCTGAGAAAAAACCATCAGTCTGGACGAGCATCAGTTTCTGGCGCCGTTCGGCAGCCTGGGTCACCGGTTTCGCGACGATTCTGCTGATCTGGTTGACGTTCGACACCATGGGACAGATCCGCATGGGAACAGATGAGGAACTGGCAAAGGGGATCAAACGGCGGATTCCCGCCCCCACGGTCATCAACTACAAGATCGGCTACAAATATGACGAAAAGCGGGGGCTTGAGGCTCCCGTGATCGGTCCGGAAAAGCAGCCGCTCTTCGGCAAAGAGCTCAGTCCCAAAGAGGCGGCGGCACTGCTGCATCTGGGCAAGCTGACCTCCCAGGCCAAAAACTGCATGGATTGCCATACTCTGCTGGGGAACGGGGCCTACTATGCACCCGATCTGACCAAAGCGTGGCTCGATCCCATGTGGGAGAAGACCATGCCTGCCATGACCGGCAAGCAGACCAAAGAGGAGGCGATGGTAGCGTTCCTGATGCATCCCGAGAAATATCCCACCCATGCGAGGATGATGCCCAACCTGGGGATCACCGAGCAGGAGGCCAAAGGGCTGGTGGCGTTTCTGAAGCATATGTCGTCCATCGACACCAACGGCTACCCCCGGGGCTTCTCCAAAACGATAAAAGATTATGAGACAGGAGGGACCTATGCTAAATAAAACCGCACATCTGTCGCCTTCCAAACAGTTGGCGATGAACTATTTCCGGGTGGCGATCGTGCTCTTCGGAGCCCAGTTGCTGATGGGATTGATCGCGGGACTGCAGTTCCTCTACCCCAGCTTTCTCTACGGCATCTTCGACTTCAGCGTCGCGCGGATGGTCCACATCAACGCCCTGGTGGTCTGGATGCTCTATGCGATGATCGGTTCGGTCTATCTGATGCTCCCCGACGAGACGGGGATCGAGCATCCCGTAGCCATCGGTCTGGGCAAGCTGGCCTTCTGGGTCCTGACCGCTGCCGTGGCGGTGGTCGTCCTGGTCTATATCTTCATTCAGGTCGGACCCGGAAAAGAGAGCACCATCTGGTTCATCAACGAAGGTCGGGAGTATCTGGAAGCACCCCGCTGGGCCGATATCGGCATCGTGGTGGTGGTCCTGATCTTCTATGCCAACGTCTTCTTTACCTATATGAAAGGCAAGAAGACCGGCATCATGACCGTCATGGTGGCCGACCTGATGGCGCTGGCCGGTCTCTATCTGGCGGGGATGTTCTTTACCGACAACATCTCCATGGATCAGTACTGGTGGTGGTGGGTCATCCACCTCTGGGTCGAGGCGACCTGGGAAGTCTTCGTCGGGGCTCTGGCAGCCTACGGACTGATCAAAGTTCTCGATGCCAAGCGTGAGATCGTCGAGATGTGGCTCTGGATCGAAGTGCTGATGCTCTTCGGTTCCGGAATCCTCGGTCTGGGTCACCACTACTTCTGGATCGGTACGCCCGAGTACTGGTGGGAGATCGGAGCGCTCTTCAGCGCCCTCGAGCCTGTCCCGCTGGTAGCGATGTTCGTCCATGTCCTCTACGACTGGGG